>CACYHJ010000325.1 GCA_902774165.1 Oscillospiraceae bacterium | reverse complement strand
CGCGAAACAGAGAAAGGAGCCGATAAATATGGCAAAGAAAAAGGATTATCCGCAGCCCGATCCGGCTGCGATCCATGCAGTGAACAGCCTGTTAAGCAATGTAGAGCACAGCAAAAACGCAAACATCGAAAACGGTAAAGCAAAAGCATATATCCCGATCGACCGTCTTCACGATTACCCCGATCATCCATACAAGGTTCTTGATGATGAGAGCATGGACGCTCTGACTGAAAGCATCAAAGAACGCGGGATAATATCTCCGATCCTGATCCGTCAATGGGAGAACGCGCCCGGAGAATATGACATCATAGCAGGGCACCGCAGGGTACACGCGGCAAGAAAGGCAGGGCTGACGTCAGTCCCTGCCTTTATTTGTAACGTCTCGCGCGACGAGGCGGCGATTATGGTGGTTGACAGTAATCTGCACCGTGAACGCATCCTCCCCAGCGAAAGGGCAAGGGCGTATAAGATGTGGTATGACGCAAAGAAACGGCAGGGTAAGCGTACCGATTTAACTTCGTCTCAAGATGAGACGAAGTTTCGCACCGATGAAGAGATGGCTGTTGAATTCGGCGAGAGCCGCGCGCAGATCCGGCGTTATCTCCGATTGAACGATCTTATCCCGGAGCTTCTTGATCTTATGGACGAAGACAAAATCGCCTTGGGCGTCGGCGTTGAATTATCCTACCTTCCCGACGATTTTCAGTATATTGTACTCGGCCAGATCGAAGAACTCGATTGTACGCCGTCCTACGCGCAGGCAAACCATATGCACAAGGCGTATGCTTCCGGCACGTTGACGGAAGAGGCGATTTCAAAAGAGATGGCGAAAGAAAAACCGAATCAAAGAGAAAAGATCACGATCCCGATGGAAAAGGTTTCTTCGTATTTCAAAGATGACGCCACGCCGCAGGATATTAAAGAATATATCCTGAAGCTGCTGGAAGAAGACCGTCAGCGTAAGCACCGCGCACGAAGCCGGGAAGCGAGGTGATCGGATATGAAGAACACTTACGTTATCAACGGCGTGACATATATCGTTGACGCGAAATATGAGCCTGTCAGGAGGAACGAAACCTTCTCCGACAGGCTCAAGCATTATCTCAAAAGCGATTTCGCAGATTTTACAAAAAAGATGAAAGGTGATACACTGACTTCTGAATATGTACTGACTGCCGGAAAGGAGTAAAAATGCAGTCAAACAAAAATCAAAATACCGATCAGGGCATGACGGCGTTATATTGCCGTCTGTCCAGAGACGACGGAACGGAGGGAGACAGCAATTCGATATCCAATCAAAAGAAAATGCTCAAGAAATATGCCAAAGAACACGGTTTCGCCAATACGCGTTATTATCTTGACGACGGGTATACGGGGACCAATTTCAACCGTCCGGGTTTTCAGAAGATGATCGAAGACATCGAAATGGGATATATCAAGACCATCATAGTAAAGGATATGTCCCGGTTCGGCAGAGATTATCTGACCGTCGGATATTACACAGATACCTACCTTCCGGATCTCGGCGTCCGTTTTATCGCGATCAACGACTGTGTGGACAGCGCGGACGGAGAGAATGAACTTGCTCCGTTCCGGAACGTGATGAACGAGATGTACGCCCGTGATATTTCACGCAAGGTCCGTTCGGCGCATCGCATCCGCGGCAATTCCGGCGAACCGCTGGCCCAACCGCCTTACGGGTATCTGAAATCCCCGGAAAACAAAAAGCGCTGGATCGTCGATCCGGACGCGGCGGCTGTTGTTCGGCATATATTCCAGATGGCGCTGGAGGGAAAAGGCAATGATACGATCGCACGCATTCTGCACGAGGAGAAAGTATTGAATCCCATGGCGTACTGGAACAGCAAGGGACTCAAACGCGGCGGGAAGCAATCACAAAAGGATCCGTACAAATGGGTCATGACCTCTGTGGAGAAGATCCTGAAGCAGCAGGAATACTGCGGCGACATCATCAATTTCAAGACCTATTCCAAATCCTTCAAAAACAAACGGCGTTTAGAAAATGACCGCGAAAACTGGGTGATCTTCAAAAACGTCCACGAACCGATCATTGAACGCGAGATCTTCGAGCAGGTACAAAAGCTGATCAGCCAGACGAAGCGTCGTGCTCCGAAAAAAGAAAACGGTGAGAAAAACATGTTCAGTGAAATGCTTTACTGTGCCGATTGCGGAAAAAAGTTGTGGTACCACACGAATACGATCAACAAGGAAATTCATTTTTTCAGCTGCTCCAATTACAAAAAGGATTATCGCGGATCCTGTCCTACAAGACACTATATTCGAGCCGATGCGATCGAGCAGGTCGTTCTGTTGGAGCTTCGGAAGATGGCAGGCTTTCTGCAAGATGAAGAGGATGCCTTTATCGATCTGCTGACGGAAAAGTCAAACCGGGACGTGCTCTTTGAGACAAAGCGCCTGCAGAGGGAGATCCGCCGCGCGTCGGAACGTTGTGAAACGGTCAGCAAACTGCACGAAAAACTTTACGAGGACAACGCCTGCGGAAAGGTCTCCGATGATTGGTATATGGAACAGGCGCACCGGTACGAAGTAGAACGCATGGAGCTGAAAGCGAAGATCGCCGCCGCGCAGGAAGAACTGAAGAAACAGGAATCCATGCAGATCGGCAGGGAAAACTTCGTCGGGGCAATCCGTAAATTTATGGAGATGCAGACACTGACGCCGGTTCTGCTGCGGGAACTGATCGACAGGATCGAAGTCCACGAAACCGAAGGCGTCGGCAAGAACCGCACCCAGCGTATTGTGATTCACTACCGCTTCATCGATACCTTCTCGCTCCCGGAAGAACGCGCAAAAGAAACCTACGTCGCCGATACCCGTCAGGGCGTGGCAGTAGAATATCTTCCGGTTGCGGTTCCCGCACAGCAGCCCGCACCGCTCCCCGCATAACAAACACAGGCGGCACAAGCCGAAAAGACCCGTGCCGCCTGCACTCAAATAAAAAAGAGTGTTCATAAACGAAATCCGTTATAAGAACCCGACCCGTCAACGAAATCAAAGATTTCGGACGGGTACCCCGGAACCTTGTTACGGATTACATAGAAAGAAAAAAGTGTTCACTACGTCAAATCCGTAATGAACACTCGAAATGGTGCGGATGAAGGGACTTGAACCCATATGAAATTGCTTTCACTAGAACCTGAATCTAGCGCGTCTGCCAATTCCGCCACATCCGCATATGTTTGTCGGGGTTTTTCAACCGCCGGACTCATGTATTATATTCTATTTTTCCGACGTTGTCAAGAGCATAATCGAAAATTTTTCGCGGGATGCGCAAAAAGTTGTTTTATTCCGTTCTTTTGGAAAATACGCCCGCAGGGAGCCGCGGAAAGCGGTCCTCTGCGGGTCGGATTCATTTTTGCGGCGGGCGTAGGAATATGCGCGGCTGATGAAAGCGTTTTTCTATGCTGCGAAAACCCGCGCGGGCACAGGATCTGTGCTGTGTCTGTTTCCTGCCGGGAGCGCAGCAATCCGGAGGGGCGCGCCGCCGCGCAGGAAGAACTGAAGAAACAGGAATCCATGCAGATCGGCAGGGAAAACT
>CACYHJ010000324.1 GCA_902774165.1 Oscillospiraceae bacterium | reverse complement strand
GCCGGGGGTCACCACCTCAAGCTCGTTGATGATCGTTTCCGCAAGGTCCTTGGGCTCTTTCCGCGCAAGGAAAACGGATTTTCCTTTTTTATAGCTGCGCAGCATCATATTGTCGATGATATCCATATTGCCGACCAGTCCCATACCCAGACGGTCCTCCGGAACGAAGGAGAGACGCACGCCCAGCTCCCGGATCTCGGTCGGCGTTTTATCTCTCAGGTCCACCGTGCTTCCGTCGTCCGGATTGTGATAAAGAATATCGCCGGTGCTTGTGTGCTGCAGGCCCGCGATCGCCTCCAGCAGCTCACGCTGACCGCTGCCGGCAATGCCCGCGATGCCGAGAATCTCGCCGCTGCGGGCGGTAAAGGTCACGTCCTCCAGCACGCGTCTGCCCATATTGTCTTCACAGCTCACGCCGCGGATCTCAATCCGGTCCGCCGGGTGGCTCGGCTCGCTGCGCTCGATGTTCAGCGCGATCTTTTTGCCCACCATCATTTCGGTCAGCTGACTCTCATCGGTCTCCGAAGTGTTCACCGTCGCGATATATTCGCCCTTGCGCAGCACGGATACCCGGTCGGAGATCGCCAGCACCTCATGCAGCTTGTGAGTGATGATGATGATCGATTTCCCGTCTTCGCGCATTCTGCGCAGCACGGTGAACAGCTTCTCCGTCTCCTGCGGCGTCAGAACCGCCGTAGGCTCGTCCAGAATCAGAATGTCCGCGCCGCGGTAGAGCACTTTGATGATCTCCACCGTCTGCTTCTCGGAAACGGACATGTCGTAGATCTTTTTCTGCGGGTCAAGAATAAAACCGTAACGGTCGGTAATCTCCCGGACCTGCTTTTCTGCGTTTTTCAGATTATACTTTTTGCCGTCGTCCACACCCAGAATAATATTTTCCGCGGCGGAGAACAGGTCGATCAGCTTGAAATGCTGATGGATCATGCCGATCTTATGATCAAACGCGTCCTTTGGCGAACGGATCTGCGTTTCCTTGCCGTCAATAAAAATCTGCCCCTCGTCGGGATAATAGATCCCGGAGATCATGTTCATCAGCGTCGTTTTGCCGCTGCCGTTTTCGCCGAGGATCGCGAGAATTTCCCCGCGGTTCACGACAAGATCCACATTTTTATTCGCGACAACGTGACCGAATCGCTTCGTCACGCCTTTCAGTTCGATCGCGGGAGCTGCCATTAGCGTTTCACCTCTGAAAATCACACATTTTGGTCGCAATTCAATTACATTTACTGAAGAATGAAAAAAATACGGGGGCGGGTTTCCCCACCCCCGCGGTCGTATTTCAACGATATCTTACGTTAAAATCAGCCGTAGTTTCTGTCAAGAAGGGTGATACCGTCGATCTCAAGGCTGAAGTAAGGAGCGGAACGGGCGTCGCTCTCATGGACGTAGCCGTCACGGATGACCTCAGTGTCAGGAGTGAAATCTTTATCGGTGTCAACGTCAGCGCCGTAGGAAGTAAGAGTCTGGCCGTTGACGGTGAAGTTTGCGGTATTATAAACGTGAAGCGTACCGGCAACCATCTCAGCCTTGGCCTTGTCGATCGCTTCCTGAGTGCCTTCGGCGGCGGCAGCGGTGTTGACGTCGGTCAGAAGGACGGATCCGGTCGCAATCGTGCCGGTCCAGTCAGCGGGAATCGTCTCGCCGACAGCGGCTTTGGAGATTGCATAAACGAAATAGGGAGTCCAGTCGATTCTGGAGGAAACGATGAAGGTGTTCGGGCACTGAGACTGCGTGCTGCCGTTATAGGAAACGTTGGGAACACCTGCGGTCTCGCACGCGGTGGGAGCGCCCATGGAGTCGGCGTGCTGGCTGATCAGCTTGCAGTTGTCGGCGATCAGCTTGTTGGCGGCTTCCTTCTCGGCGGCCTCATTGTACCAGGAACCGGTGAAGGTAACTTCCATCGTGGCGGTCGGGCAGACCGAACGCGCGCCGAGGAAGAAGGAGGTGTAACC
Organism: Oscillospiraceae bacterium; assembly: GCA_902774165.1. GTDB lineage: Bacteria > Bacillota > Clostridia > Oscillospirales > Acutalibacteraceae > RGIG2774. Next base: position 1,616 of record CACYHJ010000324.1, on the reverse strand, counting down.
GGACATAACTTCCGCGTAGGTGAAAGCGCCGACGTAACCGATCTTCGCTTCTTCAGCAGTGAATTTGCCGGCTTTGATCATTTCGTTGAGCTTCATACCCGCGGCGATACCGGCAAGATATCTGCCCTCGTAGATGGAAGCGAACGCGTTGTGATAGTTGGCAAGGCCCTCGGTGTGCGCCTTGGTGCCGGTGGCGTGGCAGTACTGAACCTCGGGATGATTCTTCGCGGACTCGATCATGAAGTCTTCGTGGCCGAAGGAATCGGCGAAGACCACGGTGCAGCCGGCGTCGACAAGCTCTTCGGCAGCCTCGTAGCACTCCTGACCCTCGGGAACGTTGGTCTTGAGGATGATCTGTTCGTCTTTGAGACCGAGCTTCTCAGCGGCCGCCTTGGCAGCGTTGATGAAGTTAAGGTCATAAGTCGAGTTCTCATCATGAAGGAAGATGAAACCGACTTTGAGAGAAGCAAGCGTCTCGGCAGGAATCGCAGGCAGCTCCTCGTCGGCAGCAGCCTCAACGCTGTCATAGCTCGTCTTCAGCTCGATCACGGGAGCCGCGGTCGTGCCGACTTCGTCAGGCTTGTCCGAAGGATCCGTCTTGCCGGTGCACGCGGCAAGCGCCAGAAGCATCGCAACTGCGAGAAGAACTGCAATTACTTTTTTCATTTCTGTTTTCTCCTACAATTTTAAATTTATATGTTAAATGTTTAACATATACAAAAGAAAGAAGGTGAACGATCCGTACCAAAATGTTTTTGAAATACTTTATTCACTCACCGTTAAAACTTTATCACAAGTCGTGAATAAAGTCAACATGATTCGACACGGAAAATGAACTTCGGCCCTTTGTACAATATCGGTCTGAATTTCCGAGATCTGTTTTGGGAAAAATTACACTCCGCGGCCGGTTTCCGCCGGGCAGACAGGACAAAAAAAAGAGCCGCCGGGCTATGATCCCGACGGCCTGTATCCGTGTTATGACTTGTTCCCGTTTCCCCTGCGGGAGCGCACCTCGGCGCCGCTGCGCTTGAGATCGCTCATTTTCTCGTCGCTGGTCTTTTTGAAGGCGGCAAGCATGTCCTCAAAGGACATATTGGCGGTGTCCGTCTGCTTCACGCCCTGCCAGACCTGGGGATGGGGATTGCGGCGGTTCTGGGGCTTGGGCTGCGGCTTCTGCTCGGCGGGGCGCTGGGACTCCGCGGGCTGGGCCTGCTTGATCGAAAGGCTGATTTTTCCCTTGTCGTTTTCTCCGAGCACCTTGACTTTTACATCCTGCCCGACGGTCAGAAAATCGTTGATGTCGTTGACGAAGGCCGAGGCGACCTCGGAAATGTGGACCATACCCGTCTCCCCGGTGGGAAGCTTGACAAACGCGCCGAAATTCTTGATACCCGTAACTTTACCGTCAACAACTGAGCCGATTTCAACCTGCATACGCTTTCTTTTTCCTCCTGATTACGATTACCGGCAAAACAAACAAAGGCCTGTCACGGCGAGATAACGTACACCTTTTCGTCGGGGTATACATAATCATAGTTCTCGCGGGCGATCCGCTCCTGGTGCTCGGCGCCTTCGCGCGTGATCCGCTCGTCGTGAGCCGTGCGCTCGCGCTCGAC
>CACYHJ010000323.1 GCA_902774165.1 Oscillospiraceae bacterium | reverse complement strand
AAATCAAGTCCATCAAAGCGCCCTTCGGGTGGATCGGCATCCTGTGGTTTGAGGAGCTGGACCAGTTTGCCGGCGCGCAGGCGGTGCGCAAGATCGAGCAGAGCGTGATCCGCGGCGGCGACGATGCGTATATTTTCAAATCCTTCAACCCGCCCCGCTCCGCCGTCAACTGGGCGAACCGGTATCTGCTGGAGCCGAAGCCGGAGCGGTTTTTGAGCCGCAGCACCTATCTGGACGTGCCGGAAGCCTGGCTTGGCAAAAGCTTTCTGGACGAGGCGGAGTTTCTGAAAACCGTGAACCGTGAGGCCTATGACAACGAGTATCTCGGCGAGGCCAACGGCAGCGGAGGAACGGTATTCGACAATCTCTCGATCCGGGAGATCGCCGACGCGCAGATCGCCTCCTTTGACCGCGCGTACTGCGGAGTCGATTGGGGCTGGTATCCGGACCCCTTCGCTTACAGCAAGGTGTTTTACGACCCTGCCAGGCTGACGCTTTATATCTATGATGAGCTGCGGTGTGTGAAGAAGTCCAACCGGGAGACGGCCCGGATGCTGAAGCAGGAGCACGCGCTCTCTTCCGATCAGGTCGTGTTCTGCGACAGCGCGGAACCGAAATCGGTCAACGAGTACAAAAGCTACGATATCCGGGCTGTGCCGGTGAAGAAATATCCCGGCTCGGTGGATTATTCCATGAAGTGGCTGCAGAGCCTCAAAGAGATCGTGATCGATCCGGTACGCTGTCCCGCCGCGGCGCAGGAGTTTGCCGCTTATGAATACGACCGGGATAAAAACGGCGATATCCTTTCCGGATATCCCGACAAAAACAATCACAGCATCGACGCGGTGCGCTATGCGCTGGACCGGGTAATCGCCGGCAGCCGCGTCTCGGTGCTTCAGTGAGATCGTGCCATCGGGCATAGCGACCCATCGGATGGAGGAGATTATGGACATCAATACGGCAAAAAAGCTGATCAGAAAATACGCGCCGGGGATATCGCCCGTGATCCTGCGGGAAATGACCTCCCGACGCTATTATGAAATGCAGAACGATATTCTCTTTAAAAAGGAGCCGGACGAGAGGGACCGGACGCCCCTGCGCTCGGCCGACAACCGGGTGCCCAGCGCGTATTATCCGCTGCTGATCGACCAGAAGGCGGCGTATATGTTTACCTACCCGCCGCTGTTTGATACCGGCAGCGCCGAAACAAACGAGCGCGTCGCCCGGACGCTGGGAGAAGAGTTTCCGCGCGTCTGCAAGCAGCTGTGCAAGCAGGCGTCCTTCGCCGGGATTGCCTGGCTGCATTACTGGGCGGACGGCGGGGAATTCCGGGTGACCGTGATCCCCGGCTCGCAGGTGATTCCGGTTTATGATGAAACCGGGGAACAGCCGGAGCTGGTGATCCGGATGTACGAGCGGGAGCTCGACGACGAAAAACGGCATGTGATCTATGAGATCTGGGACAACAGGACCTGCGCGTATTTCAGCCGCAGCGTCTCGGACGCGGGCCTTGCCGGGCTGCGGCCGCTGCCGGTCTATGACGTGTTGGAAGGCGTTGACGCGGAACGTCACGTTTACCGCCATGATTTCGGCGCGCCGCCGTTTATCCCGTTCGCGAACAACGACCGCCGGTCGGACGATCTTGCCCGGGTCAAAGGCCTGATCGACACGTATGATAAGATTTACAACGGTTTTGCGGACGATCTTGAGGATATTCAGGAGGTTATCATGGTGCTGACCGGATACAGCGGGACGGATCTTGCGGGCTTTCTGGAAAACCTGAAGAAGTACAAAACCGTAAAGATCGACGACGGTGAAGGCGGCGTCAGCACGCTGAATATCGACATCCCCGTGGAAGCGCGGGAAAAAATGCTCGAGCTGACCGAAAAAGCCATCTTTACCCAGGGACAGGGCGTTGACCCGGACCCGCAGAAATTCGGCGGTGTTTCCGGGGTGGCGCTGCAGTTTCTGTATTCCCTGCTGGAATTGAAGGCGGGGGATATGCAGACGGAGTTTTCCGCCGGCTTTTCCCGCCTTGTGCGGGAGATCTGCCGGTTTTACGCCCTGCCTTGCGGGGGCCTGATCGAACAGACCTGGACGCGCAACTGCGTGCGCAACGACGGCGAGCTTGCGGAAATTGCGGTGAAAAGCGCCGGTCTGGTCTCCCGGGAGACGCTTCTGCGCAACCATCCTTTTGTCGAAAACGCCGAGGCCGAGATGAAGCGGCTGGCCTGCGGCGATCGGAATCATCTTTGAAAGGAGGGATCGAATGGACGGTTTTTTCTGTGATCTTGCCGGTGAAAACAAAGCGCTGGCGGATCAGCTGAACGCCTATGTGGACGAAAACTATGTGGCGAAGACTGCGTTTGAGGAGCTGAACGCGGAAAAGGACGCGCTGAAACAGCAGATGGACGAGCTTCGGCGGGTCGGGGCCCTGCGGGAAGGGCTTCGCCGCCGCGGCGTCAGCGACCCGGATTACGTCATTTATAAAAAGAACGGTGTGAACGGGTTTTCTTTTGACGAAAACGGCGAGCCGGAAGGCCTGGACGCCGTCGTCAGGGAGCTGGCGGCAACGCCCGTCGGCGCGGCGCTGCTGAAGGATCAGCGCACTTATGCGCCCGGCGTCGGCGAAAGCGCGGCGCCCAATCCGTTTGCGGCGGACAGCTTTAACCTGACCGAGCAGGGGCGCCTGATGCGCGCCTCGCCCGAAACCGCGCGGCGTCTTGCCGCGGCAGCGAAGTATTGATTGGAAAGGAAGGAAAACATTGGCAATCACAACTTTATCCGACGTAATCATTCCCGAGGTCTTCGACCCTTACGTCGTCAATCGAACCAAGGAGCTTTCCGCGCTGTTTGAGAGCGGGATCGTCTCCTCGAATCCGGAGTTCGACCGCCTTGCCTCCGAGGCGGCACCGGTACACAACATGCCGTTTTTTGAGGACCTGACCGGCGATTCCGAGCCCGTGATCGAGGGCGAGGCGCTGACCGCGAAGAAGATTACCTCCAACAAGGACGTGGCGACGACGATCCGCCGCGCCAATATGTGGGCTGCGACGGACCTTTCCGCGGCGCTCTCCGGGATGGACCCGATGCGCGCGGTGGCGGATCTTGTTTCCGCTTATTGGGCGCGCGACCTGCAGAAGGAGCTGATCGCGGTGCTGAACGGCGTTTTCGGAACCCATACCGAGGACGGCGAATCGGTGACCCGTATGGCGGATCATATCGCCGACATCACCACCGCGTCCTCCGACGCGGCAAAAAGAATCTCCGCCTCCGCGTTCATCGACGCGCTGCAGCTTCTGGGGGACGCGCAGGGGGATCTTACCAGCGTGGTGATGGATTCCGCCACCAAGGCCTATCTGAAAAAGCAGAATCTGATCGAGACCCAGCGGGATTCCGTCAGCGTCGAGTTCTCCACTTATCAGGACCGCCGCGTGATTGTCGACGGCAAGTCGGTCTACATCTTCAAGGACGGTTCTTCCGCGCAGACCGTGACCGCGAAGCGCGGCATCGTCATGACCGACTACTTGCTGGTCGGAGGTGGTGGCGGCGGCGGCCGCACGATGGCCGGCGGCGGCGGTGGCGGCGGCGTCACCAGCGCC
>CACYHJ010000322.1 GCA_902774165.1 Oscillospiraceae bacterium | reverse complement strand
TTTTCATGCCGGTCACCTCCAATTTGCGAAATATGGGCGAAAAATCAGCAAACAAGCCGAAAGCGATGAAACCCGCTTTCGACCTGTCGGTTGTTGTATTCATTTATTCCGTCAGCGGGAATCTTTGTTGAAAACGGGCAGGCTGCAAACCTGCAAGCCTGCCCTTTGATTTGCGGAATATGTCTTGACGTCAGACGCTTATGATCAGCCGGCTGCTGCGGTGATCCCCGCGCTTTCGATTTCTTCGTTGGTCTTGTCAAAGATGGCTTTGATCTTCGGGCCGAGCGCCACGAGCGCTACGATGACAACGATGGCGATGAGGGCGATGATCAGGCCGTATTCCACCATGCCTTGCCCTTCTTCATCCATAAACCAATTGCGTAACATTTTATATTCCTCCAATTAATCGTTATATTTTAAGATTTGATTTCAGCTGACCGGGAGTGATGCTTATGATCAGCCGGCTGCGGCGGTGATGCCCGCGCTTTCGATCTCTTCGTTGGTCTTGTCAAAGATGGCTTTGATCTTCGGGCCAAGCAGCACAAGTGCTACAATAACGACGATTGCGATGAGGGCGATGATCAGGCCGTATTCCACCATGCCTTGCCCTTCTTCATCTTGAAACCATTTGCGTAACATTTTTCTTTCCTCCGTTCAGTTATTTGACTGTGATTTTGTGTTACAGCTTTGAAAAAATCTGCTGTTCCATCCCTGTGAACACGGGGTACAGGATGGTTGCGATACTTCCCAAGGCTAAAAACGGACCCATCGGAACTTTCGTTTTGAGGTTTCCTTTTTTTCGCGCCATCAGGTAAATCAGGAAGAATACCAGCCCTATGGCCATGATGATGGCGGATTGCAGGAAGCCGAAGATCCCGAGACAGAAGCCGATCGCCGAAGCGAATTTTACGTCACCCACACCGATCGGGATGCGAAACAGCATCGGGAGTTGGTAGAGGATGAAGGCGGCGGCCAGTCCGATTGCCGACGGGAAGAGGGCGCCCTTCGCCGAAACCCCGGTGACAAGCTCATAAATCACAGCAGCCGAACGAACGACTAAAAGAGCCAGCACAGAGAGGTTCGGAATTTTTTGAATATCAAGGTCAACCACTCCAATCGCAAGCGCTATCGAGAGGTAGGCGGCGTATTCCAACCGTTTCGCCGTTGTCCCGTAGAGCTTGAATATTACAGCAAACAGCACGCCGGAGATCAGAGCCCAGATCACTGCCAGGACGATGTTGTCGATCGCTTCCCATTTGGCGCTGTCCTCGGTCCTTCGCTTCACCTGGAAGACGGCAATGCGGTTCATGGCAAGTCCGGCAACCAAGCCGATTGCTCCACCGTATAACATTTCGTTCATTGTCGTTCCTCCGGTTCACCGACCGGGATCAGCCGGGAATGATGAGTGGGTGCTGATTTGGGGTTGGGTGTCTGCTGTGACCTAATAGTAGCACAACTTTTTGGGAAAGTCAAACAAAATATTTTTGCAAAAATAAATGATTTTGTGCAAGTTGCACAACTCACAAATAACGATGCAAAATTAGAATTCTTGTATGGGTATCGTACATTTTTCTTGATTTGTGCCCGCTATTTTTGTGTTTTATTTTCATCTTTGTAATATTCAAAACGAAAACATCAAATATTTTCCAATTTGAAATAATAAATTTGTTAAAAGTGCACAGTATTTTTTCACAATTAGGCAAAGTTTTGTAACATAAATAGAGAAACGCCGCTTTCGCCTTCTGCGCGGAAGAAGCGGGCTGACGGGCTTCTCTCATTAAAATTTGAATCTATATGTATTATAAAAAAGCGAACGCTCTGTCGGTCGCTCGGTCAAAAGCAGAGCGCCCCCGCGGCACCGGCAGAACGCCGGGCGCGAGGGAGCCGGTTTGATCAAAACGGCAGCGCCCTGACGGGCTGCACGGGTCGTGCCTCCTGTCAGGGCGTTTTTGCGTTGATTCGTGATTTTGGTTGCCTTTTACGGCTCGTCCGGCTGTGCCGCGATCGGCGCGAAGGCCAGCACCATGCTCAGCGCCAGCAAGACGGATAAAAATCTTTTCAGCTTCATGATCGGCTCCTGTCTTTTTTTATCGTCGAACAGAAATAATCAAATCGGATCGTTTCGCGTGTTTTTCAGTGAACGAGATCCCATAAAAACCGGATCGCGGTGCGGATCCAGTGCCACGCCATGTGGAACCAGCCGAGCACCTTGTCGAATACGCCGCGGTCATGCGTCCGGCCGCACACCGGGCAGCTGTTTGACGGCGGAAGGGGCGGCAGGATCAGCGAGCTTGGGTCCTCGACCTTCCGCGTTCCTTCGGCGTCATAAAACTGTTCGCCGCACCGCTCGCAGGTCCAGTATTCGACGTGCCCCTCAGCGGTTTGAGTGGGCGCCGCCGCTTCGGTTTTGGTCAGCGCGTGCCCGAGCGCGGGCTGCGTCACCGGCTGCGTTTCGCCGCAGAGCAGGCAGGCTTCGACCGCGCTGCCCGCCGCTGTGCAGGTCGTGGCCTGTGTTTCGGCCGGTTCGCCCCACGCGTGACCCGGCACGGCGTAAACGCGAAGCCGGAACGGGTCGGAGGCGGTTTTGGAAAAGCAGGTGAATTCGTAGTTATAGTATTCCAGCGCCTGCGGCTTGCCGTAATAAGCCGCGTTCAGGTTGACGATATAGACGAGGCCGTCCGATCCGGCTTCTTCCAGGTTCCAGATGCTGTAATCGTTCGGCTTCTCGTTCCAATACAGGCGGGTGCCGGTCTTGGCGCTGGCAAGATATTTGCCGTCGCAAAGCAGATACCAGCCGCCGGTCGTCTGCCGCGCGGTGAACACGGCGCTGTCGTCGCGCGGGTGCAGCACGCTGCCGTGCGGGTGCGCGGCGGAGGTTTCCAGATGGTGCTCCTTGGTTGCCTTGCGCCCCGCGGTCAGGCCGGAGGCCGGGTGAAAGATGACAAAATGCATGCCGTCGCTCAGCGCCGTCACCGGCGTCAGGTCGGCAAAAACAGCAAGAGGATGTTCGCACACGTCGCAGTATTCGTTGTCGTCCGCGTCGGTGTGGTCAAGCGCCGCCAGGCGGCGGGAATACGTGTTGCCGCAAACGGGGCACAAAAGCGTGAAGGAGCCGTCCGCCGCGCAGGAGACCTGACGGGACGTTTCCTGCCAGACGTGCTCGCACCCCGTCCGGGTGGGGGTGGTCATGCCGTTGGGCACGGAGCGGCCGAACAGCCGCCACGCCAGCTCCGGATAATCGATAAAGACGTTGCGGTTGCCCTGAATCTCCTGAACGCGGTCGTTCTGCTCCATTTCCCAGGTGTCCACCGGGTCCAGCGTGTACCGGTGACGGAATCCGGCGGCAGGATCCACACATCGACCTGTACCGTCGCGGTCATCCCGGAGGTGGATGAGGACATTCAGATCGATATACCGGAGAAAGATGTCCGCATCGATGTCATGCGTGCCTCCGGAAACGGCGGGCAGTGCGTCAATACGACAGATTCCGCGGTGCGTCTGACCCACTATCCGACGGGCATCGTCATCTACAGCCAGACAGAGAAATCCCAGCTGCAGAATAAGGCCAAGGCCTGGGCCTTTCTGCGCTCCAAGCTCTACGAGCT
>CACYHJ010000321.1 GCA_902774165.1 Oscillospiraceae bacterium | reverse complement strand
CGTGCTGCTGGCCTCGGCCGCGCCATCCTCGACAACAGCGTGCGGATGATTCGCGAAATGCAAAGGAAAATCCTCGTTTGCGGCAGAACTATGACCTGCGTAATTCGCAGGAAGATCAAAGCCAACGAATGTTGAATGCATTACAGATAGGGACGATAATTCCGATTCATCGGCATAGGGAATAAAATACGCTCTCGGGGGCTCCGTGCCGACGTGAAGCGATTCAAGATGCTTGTGATAATCCGGAAATTTCATGGCAATTCACCTCAAAAATTCTTCGGGTAATATAGCGGTTTGTCATTATGCGATTCATCTGATTACGAATCGTCGCGGGGAAGACAGTCCGGCAGATTGTTTCACTAATTCGCGCCGGTTTCGATTCCCTATCTGCAGAAAAAAACCCGTCGCAAGGACGGGTTCCGATCTTGGAGCGGATGACGGGAATCGAACCCGCAACGTCGGCTTGGGAAGCCGGAGTTTTACCACTGAACTACATCCGCGTGTGTATTATTATAATTGGTCAGAATGAAAAAGTCAAGACTGAATTTAAATCTTTTTATAAGAGCAGACCGAAGAAAAAGTCCGAACTGCGTTTCCCCCGGGATAAGAAAACAATCGATTCCCGTCATCCGCTCCGAAGCACAAAGAAATCCGGGTGGACGATCCTCCCGGATTTTTCTGTATGCTTAAGGCAACACCGCACAATTCGGGCGTGCGGATTGCGCAGTAGATTTTTTCGTCAGATTGTACAGAGGGGCGTGCGGATTGCGCAGTAGATTTTTTCGTCAGATTGTACAGAGTCTCCGCAGGCAACCTGACGGTTGTCAAGGAGAATCTGTGCAAGATGACGGAATAAAGATCAAGCAAGACGCGCATTCGTATTTGTGCGGTGTTGCCTTAATTTATTCTTTTCTGAATCTTAAACGTAAACCCGCGCAGGCCGCTGTCCAGAAGACTGTAATCATCCGTCCAGTGCTCCCCTTCCGTCAGGAAGTTTCCCGGCCCGCAGGCGCCTTCCGGCTTCGGGATTTCATGCAGCGGGCCGAAGACGTTGATCCGGGTCCCGACCACTGTGACTTCAATCGGCAGCTTCTGCCGGATCGCCTGCGTTACGTCCGCCTCGAACGGTTCCCAACCGCAAACGGTTGTTTTTCCGGAGGCAAAAACCCGGACGCATGCGCCGGTAAAGGATTCCGTCACCAGCATCACGCGATCTCCGTCGCAGCACATGTCGCCGATCAAAGGCAGATAATACTGCGCAGAAAGAAGATACGTCAGATTCCCCGTGTAAAACGGCATCGCATAATCGGCATAATTATCGCAGCCCATCAGCGCCGGCAGGCCGGTCAGCGCGGCTTTGCAGCCGTCAATCCGCACGCCGAAATCACCGAGCAGATACAGCGCTTCGACGTTTGTCGTCCGCATAAACGACGGCTCGGCGGTGATCTCGTTCTTCCCGGGCTTCAGAGCCTCGGGAGGAATCGGCATCTTCTTAAAGCAGTCGTCCACCCAGAAATCATTGATATCGCCGCAGAACAATTCGACGCCGTTGATTTTATAATGATTCAGCTCCGGGCGTTCTGCCGCAAGAAACACCGGGTCGGACGGCATCCTGTCGATTTCAAACGTATAAGAGAGCTGAACCTTGCCGTATATCTTCCTGTCGTGAAGCTTCGCGTACCACGGCTGCAGCATATCGCCGCCCCGGAACGGAAGACCGAATTCCGAACGGATCCGGCGGTCGATCCGCAGCACTTCCTCTTCGTCGCTCCACACGCCGTTTTCCTTTCGCCATCTGCAATGATCGAGGACGCAGACGTTCGGCTCGTCCCGTCGGAACGGGAACCGGCCGGTCAGCGTTTTCTTGCCAATCGTTTCGTAAGCCTCTCTCTGGCGAAGACAATCATCAGCTTCCTGCGCAAGCACAAAACACTTTGTTCCGCCGACGTCCAGAGAAAACCGGATGATATACCTGCCGTCCCTGTATTCTGTGATCGCAGATGCGTCATACCGCGCGCCGGAATCAAGATCCCATTCCTGCGCGTGAAGACCGGGTTGCGCGCGAAGCGACAATACAAGATCCGGTCTTGCCGTCTCACGATCGGTATTCAGGACCGTAACGGCAGCGCCGTGTCCTCCGAACGATTTCCGCACCTGCGCAAATACGGATTTTTCCGGGCTTCCGTCTGCGTTCTCTACGGAAACAAACGTCCCGGAAACGTTCCTGATGGCGTCGACAAGATCAGTTTCATCGAAGGGAATCCGGATGCAGCGCGAAGCGAGGGCTCGAGGTTCTTCGGACCGGAAGGCGTTCACGTATTGCGGCGCGTCGCCGCAGAAGATCACAGCGCCGCCCATCGCCTCGAAATCCTTCAAAAGAGAAAGCGTTGTCGGGCGGATCGTGAGCATATTCGCGACGACAACGACGGAATATTCCGTTTTGCCTACGCGCAGAACAGCTCCGTGCTCTGTTTTCTCCGCAGATGCGAGACGGGACATCATTTCTTCTTCGCCGTAATCAAAGTCGATCTGATGCTCCGACAGAAAACGGAACAGCATCCGGTAACGCTCTTCATAGGGCTCCACGTCGTCGGAATCGTTCCACAGGCTGCTTGCCCAGCCGGCGTAAGCCTGACACCACACAGACTCGATCGGATTCAGCACCAGCACGTCGCAGTCCGGGCAGCCCTCCGACAGAACGACGCCCATCCGCGCAAAATGGTCCTCCACCGTTTTATAATCCGGATACCATGGGGACTGATGCAGAATCGACGCAGGATAATCCCGCTTCGCTTCGCCTTCCATCGTATACCATGAAAGATGCTGACATCGAAGATTGATCCCGAACAGCGCCTGCCAGTCGCCCACGTTTTTATGCCCTTTGAAGCTGAACTGCCAGCCCGTGACGCCGTACAGCTCCGAAAGCATCCACTTTTTGCCCAATTGTCTTGCCGCGGATGATAATTGTTTCACAATCCAGTAACAGCGGTTATGCTCGGTCAGAACGTCCACGCCGGGATAGCCCATGTATTCATAGAAACGCATCAGCGAGCCGTGAGGCACGGTCTGATTCATCAGGCTGTCCTCATGCAGCACATGGCCGGTAAAGATCATCCCGCGGGCAATACACCAGTCGTTGATCGGCTTTGCAAAGCGTTCAAGGAACAATGCGTCGGCAAGGTCGATGTAGAGCAGCTTCACCGGCGCGACCAGTTCCGCGTTTTTTCTGTAAAACAGTTCCGGCAGGATCGGACGGCACGCGAACCCGTACCGCCTTTCAAATTCATCAAAGATATCGTCGGTCCACGCCGTGGCGCAGGAAACAACGCCGTCCCGTTCCGAGCGGTTGTCAAAACAGTGCCCTCTGTGCGGCTCGTCGGTAAAAATCCCTTTGATACTGCGGCCCAGCCTATCGCCGCAATGAACCGCATACTGTTCATGGGTCAGTTCGATAAAACGCTCCGTCGCGGCTTTGCTCATTGTGTCGATATAGGTCGTACCGTTATACACCGATGCGGGCGAATCCGGGACCACCGCAAATCGAAGAGCCTTCCATTCGCCGGGTTCTTTGTTGCCGACAACAGTCTCCAGCTCTTCCGCTGCCGTCTGTAAGGCACGCGCCGCGTCCTCATGACAGGAAATCCCGGTGACGTCAATTTCCTTGTATGTATACAGGTTGATTCCGTTGAGACGGGCGACATACAGCGCGAAGGATTGATCATCCCAATCCGTCTTTCCGGGCGCAGATTCAAACACATACAGTGATTTCATCCGGTACTTCGGGTCGATCGTAGCCTTTCCTCCGGCGGAACCGGAGGGCCAGCGGTCTTCGTCATACAGCCAGGCTTCCATCCCGATTTTTTCCGCGGCGTCTGCGACTTCGTTGATCCGCTGAAACCACTCGTCCCCCAGGTATTCGGTAATCAGCCCGGAACGGGAATGCATAAAGAACCCGCCGAGACCCATTTCTTTCATAATATGCGCCTGTCGTACCAGTTCTTCCCGGCGAAGCTCTCCGTTCCAGGACCAAAACGGCTTTCCGCGATACTCCGCGCCGGGATCAGCGAACGCTTCGGCAATTTTATTCTCTGTCATCTGTCAACCATCCTTATGAAATTGATATAAACAGAAAGGGTCCCGGGATTCATCGGAATTCCGGGACTGTCGGTCGTTACAGTTTGCTTCTGATGATTTTGCCGCTGGTAGTCTTCGGCAGCTCGTCGCGGAATACCACAATGCGCGGATATTTATACGGCGCGGTATGTTCCTTGACGTAATTCTGAATCTCTTTTTTCAGCTCGTCCGTACCCACGGTGCCTTTGGTCAGCACAATGCTGGCCTTGACGACCTGACCGCGCACCTCGTC
>CACYHJ010000320.1 GCA_902774165.1 Oscillospiraceae bacterium | reverse complement strand
TGGGCCAATCTGAGAATGGCCATTTTCGTTTTTCTGTGGACACTGCTGCTGATCATTCCCGGCATTATCGCCGGCATACGGTATTCCATGACGGCCTATATCATGCTGGACGATCCGCAAATCTCCGTCAAAGATGCAATGACGGAAAGTTCCGCCATCATGTACGGCCACAAATGGCAGTTCTTCGGTTATTCCCTGCTGTTTTCCCTGATTTTATTCTTCGGGGCACTCTGCACCCTTGGCATCGGTCTGTTCTGGCTGATTCCGTGGGCTGCCGGTTTCATGGCATCGTTCTATGATTCGGTCCGCCGCCGGTCCCAGGCGGATGACTCTGCTCTTTCTCAAACGGTGTGCGAACCAGTCAGCTGATTCTGCCGGCTGCGAAAAGTGACCGGGATTCAGCCCCCGAACGAAGCAGCCAACATGCCTTGGGAAGAACCGGGGACGATAAATTTGCCCGCCGCGATGTCGCGTTCGGTGAACCGCGCCATGAAGACCTGTCCATGTTCGGTCCGTCCGTGATCGTAAACGTCTGAATTCCGATGCCGTTATACGTATCTGCATATTCACCTTCATACAGATGCCATCTGCCCGCTCTGTCATAATCTCCGCGGAAAAGCGTTATATTTTTCGCGCGCAGGCAGAAGGGGCTTAAAGACACGCTGTCGGGAAGCGTGATCGTATCAATGCTGCAACCGCTGAAAGCCGCATATTCAACGGATTTCACTCCGGCGGAAATTTCCGCTTCGGTGATATTTTGTCCGCCGCGGAACGCGCCGGCTCCGATACTTTCCACTCCTTCTTCGATTACAACTTTTTTAACCGCATTAACATTCCACGGAAGCGCGCAAAGAACGGAAGTCTCGCCTTCATGGTATGCCGTAATTGCAAAGAAATCCGCCATTTCGCCGGTCCCGCCGACGCTCAGAGTTCCCTCTTCATCCAGCGTCCAGAAAAGATTATGCTCCAGATCTTCGACGTTGTAAATCTTATTGCCAAAAGCGTCGTAATTGTTTATCTGTGACAGGTCAGGTTTCCCGCAATATCCGCTTGCGACGATCGCAGGCTCACCCGTCGCCGACGCCGAAATACCGGCGAAGAACGGCAGGATGAGAAGAGCCGTCAGGAGAAGGCTGGTTATTTGTTTGACTGTTCTTTTCATGGTCATATCTCCCATATTATTATTTCGGTTTGTTACCGTTTCTATCATAGCATATTCCCAATCCGATGAATCACTTTCGGAGTGAAACGCGGTTTCCGGGGAGCAAACGGTCGGCAGTTACTTTTTACCTGCGTATTCCAGGAAGATCCGAAGCTCAAAACGTCCGCCCCCGACGAAAAAGGATACGTTATCCTTCCCGTATTTCGCCGCCGCTTTTTTTATGCTGCGAAAACCGTACCCGTGAACGGTTTTATCCGTTTTCTCAGAGACCGGGAGTCCGTTTTTGGTCTTAACCTCCCCTTTCACAGGGTTACGGATCGTAACAAAAACGGTCTGTTTATCAAACCGGGAACGGAATTCAACCTTTTTTTCGCCGTCGCAGTCTTTACACGCTTCGATCGCGTTATCAAGAGCGTTCGGGAAAATGGTATAGATATCGTCCGCACTGATCCCCTCCTTCGGAAAAACCGTATTCGCCGGGATGTCGAGCTCGACGCCCTCGCGTTCGGCGATCTGTTCCTCGCAGAACAGCACCGTATCAAGATAATAATTCCCTGTATGGAACCGTTCGCCGGCCTGCAGGGAAAAATCGGAAAGGTGGCTCGCGAGGGCTTTCGCTTCCTCGGTGCGTTCGTCCTCGAGCATCTTTACCAGCGGCCGCATTTTCTTCGGCAGATCATGGCGGAAGATACGCACGTCCTCGACCATCTTTTCCATCCATTCAAACTGGCGGATCTGCATCTGAAGCTGGCGTTTATATTGATCCGCTTCCGTTTTCATGCTTCGCAGACGAAGCACTGCAAACAGCAGCATGCCGAACAGCACCGGGATATTCAAAAGAATAAAGATAAATTCCGCGCGGTAAATCTCAAAGCGCGCAGAGCCGACAAGAAGAAGGGACGTCACAAGGACCGCGGCGGATAAGATAATCAGCGAAAACATGATAACACCGGTTTTGGAAACGTCCGGGTCTCCCCCATTCCTGCGCGTCCGGATCGAAAGGACCAGGTATGCAGACAAGAAGAAGAGAAAATCTACCGCCAGCCCGACCAGAAGCTCTGCCGCGTTATCGCGGACGGTATAGTCGAATCTAAAAACAAAAAGAACAATGAGGTAACGGATTCCGTCCACAAGGATATAACCGAAGGGCGCAAGAAGCGATTTAAGTCTCCCCTTTCCACGGAACAACAGCAGCATACATAAGAAAGGATAAACCATTCCGACCGCGGACAAGAGAAGGTCCAGCGATTCGTTGACAGTGCCCGGAATCACCGCCCCGTAACCGATACATAAGGCGGCAGCCATGATATAACAGAGCGGATTCCCGCGGAATTTCAGATGCAGCAATCCCTTGGCGAACATTGCGCAGCCGGCGACCGCAAGAAGGTTGTCGATTGCAGACAAAAGAATAAACAGCACAGGCGAATGATTCAAAAAATCCGTAACGGCAGTCATAGACGCCTCCCCTCTGTTTCGTTTGTATGATTACCGGTTTAAAAGGAACATAAAATCCCGGTAAGCTTTTTGGAACCCTTTGTCCTTTAACGGCAGGACCTCGCCGTTCTGCAGCCTTACGCTTTTCGCGTCATAAGAGTCGACGTACTGCAGATTAAGAAGATAGGAACGCTGGATCCGGTAGAACATCCCGGAGGGAAGAATCTGTTCGATATCGCGTAACAGATAGTTATAAGGTTCCGTCCTGTCGCAGAAATGGATCAGAATCTGCTTATCGTTGGCCTCAACATAAAGAATGTCCTGAGCAAACACAGTCTGGAAGCGTTTGCCGCGGCGAAGCTCAAAACGATTATAGAAAGACAGACGGTAAAACCGGTCGAGCATTTCCTCCAGCTGAGTACGATCAACAGGTTTTTTCAAAAAACCGTCGGCGTGGATTCCCTGATTGATGATCTGCGCAGCGGCGGCGTCGTAATTGGTGAGATAGCAGATCGTAACGGCGCCCATAAATTTCTCTTTCAAGGCTTTCGCGACCTCGATCCCGTCCATGGTTTCCATAAAGAAGTCAAGAATATACAGATCGTATTTCCCCTGTTCGATCAGCGTCTTCCCATCGGTATAGCAGTCGCATTGCATATCATAATTTCTGTCGAAGGCATAGATTCCGATCAGGCGGGACAGTTCATCCAGTACGTTTTGTTCATCGTCACAAAGGGCGATTCTCATGCTTCATACGCTCCTTTTCTGCGGCAGGATCCGGAGATCTTTCCACAATATCATTCACATTACATTATATCATATTTTTGTAATTCTTCGGCGAAAAAGGAGTAGAACGCCGATTGGAAAGAGTAAACTAAGGCAACACCGCACAATTCGGGCGTGCGGATTGCGCAGTAGATTTTTTTGTCAGATTGTACTCAGATTGTACAGAGTCTCCGCAGGCAACCTGACGGTTGTCAAGGAGAATCTGTGCAAGATGACGGAACAAAGATCAAGCAAGACGCGCATTCGTATTTTTGCGGTGTTGCCCTAAATCAATGACAGTCTTTGAATTGATTGAAAACGACCGGCGCCGTTTGCGACGCCGGTCTGATTTTTGATTTACCGATTATTCAGCGGGTGCGTACATATCAACAAGCTTGAGCAGCATCGCGTATTTATCCTTCGCGAACTCCTCAGACTCCGCAAACAGCTCTTCCGCTCTGTCGGGGAAGGTTCTCTGCAGCGAGGTGTATCTGGTCTCGTTCAGGATGAAGTCGCGGTAGCTCTCCTTCGGCGCCTTGCTGTCAAGGGTCAGCGGATTCTTGCCCTCAGCCTTGAGATCCGGGTTGAAGCGGAAGTTATGCCAGTAACCGGCAAGAACCGCCTTCTTCTCTTCGGCAATGCTGGTGGCAAGGCCGCCCTTGATGCCGTGGTTGATACAGGGCGCGTATGCGATCACGATGGACGGGCCCTTATAAGCCTCGGCTTCCTTGATCGCCTTAATGGTCTGGTTCATGTCGGCGCCCATGGAAACCTGCGCGACATAGACGTAACCGTAGCTCATCGCGATCTGCGCAAGGTCTTTCTTCTTCACGGATTTGCCCTTTGCGGCAAACTTCGCGACTGCGCCGGTGGGGGTGGACTTGGAGGCCTGTCCGCCGGTATTGGAGTAAACCTCGGTATCGAAGACGAGGATGTTGACGTCTTCGTTGGAAGCGAGCA
>CACYHJ010000319.1 GCA_902774165.1 Oscillospiraceae bacterium | reverse complement strand
CCGGTTCCTTGAGGATAAAATCACCTCTTCCATCTTGTCGGAGGACGAGATGGCGGACACCGCGTCCGCGGAGCTGGGAAGCATCCGGCGGAAGATCCGCAAGGAATCCTCGTCAATCCGGGAACGGCTTGACAGGATGATTCGCTCCGAGACGTACCGTAAGTTTTTACAGGAGGCCATCGTGACGCAGCGCAACGGCAGGTTCGTCGTGCCCGTCAAGAGCGAATACCGCGGCGAAATCGGCGGCCTTGTGCATGATACCTCCGGCAGCGGCGCGACGGTATTTATTGAACCCGCCGCCGTGGTGGAGGCGAATAATGAGATCAAAGTGCTGGAGAGCAAAGAGCGGGACGAGATTGAGCGGATCCTGACGGCGCTGTCCGCCGAGGCGGGGCTGCAGGGCGAGTCGATCAAAGCCTCTTACCGCTGCGCGGTGGAGCTGGACCTGATTTTTGCAAAGGCGCGTCTGGCGTATGCCATGAACGCGGTCTGTCCCGCCCTGAACGACGAGGGGATTACCGATCTGAAAAAGGCGCGGCATCCGCTGCTGAATAAAGACGTCGTCGTTCCGGTGGACATTTATCTGGGCGAACGGTTTGATACGCTGGTGATCACCGGCCCGAACACCGGCGGCAAGACCGTCGCGCTGAAAACCGTTGGGCTGCTGTCGCTGATGGCGGCTTGCGGGCTGATGATCCCCGCCCTTGAGGGCAGCCGGGTGTGCGTCTGGCGGGATGTTTTTGCCGATATCGGCGATGAACAGAGCATCGAGCAGTCGCTGTCCACGTTTTCCTCCCATATGGTCAATATCGTGGATATTTTGAAAAACGCCGGCGACGGGTCCCTGGTTCTCATTGATGAGCTGGGCGCGGGAACCGATCCGGTGGAGGGCGCGGCCCTTGCGATCGCCGTGCTGGAGACGCTGCGGCTGCAGGGCTGCAGGATCGCCGCCACCACGCATTACGCCGAGCTGAAGGCCTACGCAGTCGAGACCGCGGGCGTCGAAAACGGATCCTGTGAGTTTGACGTCGCGTCGCTCCGACCGACCTATAAGCTGCTGATCGGCGTTCCCGGCCGGTCCAACGCCTTTGCCATTACGGAGCGGCTTGGCATGGACAAGGCCGTGGTCGATAAAGCCAGGTCTCTTGTCAGCGAGGACGATACCCGGTTTGAGCGGGTGGTGGACACGCTGGAGGAAAAGCGGGTCGAAACCGAAAAGAACCTGCAGCTGGCGCAGGAAAAACTGCTGGAGGCCGCGCGGATCCGCGAAAAAGCGGAAGAGGCGCGGGAGCGGGCGGAAAAGAACGCGGCGCGCGAAATCGAAAACGCCCGGGGCGAGGCCCGCAGGATCGTCGAAAAGACCCGGCGGGACGCGGCGGCGCTCAATGAGGAGATCAACGCCCTGCGCAAAGAACTTGCGGAAAAGAAAAACGTCAACGACCTTGCCTCTCAGGCCAAACGGATCATGCGGCAAAAGCTCTCCGCGCTGGACGAGACCGCAGACCCGGTGGAAGCCGCGCCGGCCGAGGATGAGAATTACGTGCTGCCCAGATCCCTGAAGATCGGCGACACCGTCCGTGTGGTCGGGATGGGCGGCGAGGCGGAGGTGCTCTCTCTGCCCGACGCAAAGGGACAGGTGAACGTCCGCGCCGGATTTATCAAGACGCGGGTGGACGTTTCCTCTCTGCGGCTGATCGAAAAACAGAAAAAAGAACAGGCAAAAACCGTGCTGAAGACCACCGGGGAATCCCGCGCGTTCGTCAAAGTGCCGGACCGCTGCGATCTGAGGGGGATGAATTCCGACGAGGCGCTGCTGACGCTGGACCGCTTTCTTGACGCGGCGGTGATGGCGAAGGTCGGCGAGGTGACGGTCATCCACGGCAAGGGGACCGGCGTGCTGCGCAGCGCGGTGCAGAAGTATCTCAAGGGGCATCACGCGGTAAAGAGCTTCCGGCTCGGCGCCTACGGCGAGGGTGAAAACGGCGTTACCATCGTCACGCTCAAGTGAAACGAGATCCGTATCCGGTTTTTCGTCATTTTTGATAAAAAAAAGACAATGCAAAAAATTTCTTGTATTTTTTATCAAAATTCTATTGAAATCACCGGTGCTTGTGTGCTATACTAACAACGTGAATAATTTTTATTCCCAATTTGTTACGGAGGTTTAACAATGAAAAAATTTAAATTGAGTGCCGTTATCGCGGCTGTTCTGTCTGTTGTTCTTGCGCTTTCCGTCATCATCGCATCCGCAGCTCTGCTGGGCGACGCCGATAACGACGGTAAGGTCAAAGCGGGCGACGCGCGTAAAATCCTGCGTCACGCTTCGAGACTTGAGATGGAAACCGACGAGTATCTTATGAAACTGATGGACGTCGATCAGGATACCAAGATCAAGGCGAGCGACGCGCGTCTTGCTCTGCGTATGGCTTCCCGTATCGATCCTACCATAGCGTATGAAGAAGAGACCAGCGAAGTTCCCTCTTCCGATGACTCTACGATCCCCACTACCGAGACTCCGGTACCGCCCACCACGCAGGAGCCTGTTCCGCCTACCACGGAAGAGCCCGTACCGCCCACCACTGAGGCTCCTGTCCCGCCGACCACCGAGGTTCCTCCCGTAACGGACGCCCCGGTCACCGAGGCTCCCATTGAGATCGTTCCTTCGGCTCCCGAAGTTCCGACGGTCGATATCGGCAATCTTTAATATCAGACTTATAAGCCGGGGTAATTCCCGGCTTTTTTCATTTTTCGGGGAAGATCAGCGCCTGAAATGTCCGCTTCGCGAGAGAATTGTCCGCTGTTTTGCGCATTTCGGCCTTCCCTGTCTTCTTTCGTCGTGCTATACTGATATCGTGAAAAAATGAGAACGCGGACAGCGCAGGAGCTCCGGTCCCCGTTCTTTTTTTTATCCGAAAAAGGAAGGTGGTAACGACGAAGCAGACGGAAACAGAGAGAAACACCGCGGCGGAACGGGAAAATCCGCGCATCGGCTCCGTGGACGGGGGGACCCGGATGAAGCAGGTGATGGAGCTGCTGCTGTCGCAGCCGGCGGGAGAGAAGGACCTGGAACGGCTGGCTG
Source organism: Oscillospiraceae bacterium (assembly GCA_902774165.1). Taxonomy (GTDB): domain Bacteria; phylum Bacillota; class Clostridia; order Oscillospirales; family Acutalibacteraceae; genus RGIG2774. Next base: position 544 of record CACYHJ010000319.1, on the reverse strand, counting down.
CGGTGGCGGACGTCGACGCTCTTTCAAAAGAGGGCGTCGACAATTTTTATATCGTGAACGCCGCCCTGCTGGAGAGTGCCAAGAGCGGGAATATCACGTCCATCAAAGAGGTGCGCAGCATCATCTGCGACGACGCGGCGCTGATCCATAAGCTGGAGCTGGACGGTGAAAAGCTGGCGATGGAAAAGGAGAAGCTTGGTCCTGCGCAAAAGGAGTCACCCGTCTACGGCGGGCTTCCGGCGACGGCCGTCGCGCCTGCGTTCGCGCCCGCGGTTTTCGACCTTGAGGCTCACGCGCACCATGAATACGTTTTCACCGGCGGCAGGGGCAGCGGAAAATCGAGCTGGGCCTCGCTCACAGTCGTCCGGCTGGTCATGGAACACCCGGATGTCCACGCCCTGGTGCTGAGAAAGGTGGCAAAAACCCTGCGGGATTCGGTCTATGCCCAGTACCAGTGGGCCATTGAACAGCTTGGCGTCAGCGCATACTGGGAGGCGAAGAAATCGCCGCCCGAGCTGATCTTCAGGCCGACGGGGCAAAAGAT
>CACYHJ010000318.1:3646-4916 GCA_902774165.1 Oscillospiraceae bacterium | reverse complement strand
GGGGTCGCAGGAAATATAAATGATCTTCTTCGGATCCATTCTGTCGATGGTCGCGGGCAGAGTCGCTCCGCAGCCCTTGCGGGGCGGGTCCACGATCACCGCGTCGGGGCGGATCCCGCGGGCAAGAAGCTGAGCTGCGGCATCCTCCGCGTCGGCGCAGAGGAACTCCGCGTTCTCTATACCGTTGATCCGCGCGTTTATCTTCGCGTTTTCAATCGCCTCGGGCACGATCTCCACGCCGATCAGGGTCTTGATTTTGTCCGCCATGGAAAGCCCGATGGTGCCCGCACCGCAGTAGAGATCGATCACGGTCTCGCTCCCGGCGGGGGCGAGATATTCCGCGGCGAGGGCGTAGAGCTTTTCCGCATTGTCGTGGTTCACCTGATAGAAGGACATGGGACCGAGGCGGATCCGCACGCCGCAGAGCACGTCCTCGATAGATTCCCTGCCGGAAAGAAGAATATTCTGATCGCCAAGCACCACGTTGGTGTCGGCGCGGTTCACGTTGAGAAAAACGCTTTTGATCTGCGGATACGCTTCGATCAGCCGTTCGATCAGGAGCTCCGACGCGGGCAGGCTTTTGCCGTTGACGACGACGATCACCATGATCTCGCCGGTGACAAAGGCCTTGCGCAGGCAGAGATGCCGCACAAGTCCCCTGCCCGACGCTTCGTCGTATGCCGAAATATGATTTTCAAGCAAAAACGTGCGGAAAATATCTACGATGCCGGCGAATTCCTCCGGCTGCAGAAGACAGTCTTCGCAGTCCGTGACGCGGTGGGATTTTTCACTGTAAAATCCGATCTTCAGCCCGTCCCGCTCCATGCGGACCGGGTACTGGGCCTTGTTGCGATACCGCTCCCGCGTACCGCCGACGATGGGCTCCGGAGAGATTCCGATATGTCCCAGCCGCTGAAAACAGTCGATCACACGCTGCGTTTTCAGCATCTTTTCCGCCTCATAGGAAATATGCCGGTAGGCGCAGCCCCCGCAGCGGGGGAACAGCGGGCAGTCCGGCGCGGCGCGGTCCGGCGAGGGGTCGAGAATTTCAACCAGCTTGCCGACTGCGTAATTCTTTTTCGCTTTGATGATATGACAAAGGACGGTATCGCCCTTCGCGCCTCCCGGCACAAAAACCGCCATACCGTCGTAATGCCCGACCCCGCTTCCCTCGGAGGTAAAGCCGTCGATCTTCAGTTCAATTTTGTCGTTTTTGGATAACGCCATGTCAGAACTCCGCTTCCATGCCGTCGTAAGAGACCAGGAAGCC
>CACYHJ010000318.1:0-3640 GCA_902774165.1 Oscillospiraceae bacterium | reverse complement strand
AAGCCCTCTTTCGCCATGATTTCAACCAGCTCCTCATGGGTACTCTTGCCGTTGTGGGAAAAATGGTTGCAGCACCACACGGTGTTCTCGTTTCCGCAGCCGATTTCAACCAATTGCTCACGGGTGATCTTGTTGCGGTAAAGGTTCATATGGTGGCCGCCGCCGGTATCGTGTCCGCTGGCCATGCCCGTGCAGTCGAAGGACACAAAATCGAGCCGCGGTTTGTTTTCTTTGAGCCAATCCAGCGTTTCCTGCGGGAACAGCCCGGTATCGTGGGCGTAAAGCAGGGTACTTTTACCGTCGGAAATAAGATAGATCAGCGCCTCATGGTCGGGCCAGTGGTTCGCCGTCAGGGGCGTGACGGTATAGTTCCCTGCCGTGAACGGACGGAACGCCCAAACGCGGTGGAACGTCAGCGGCGCGGTAAGAAGATAATTCTCCTCGCAGAATTTGACTGCCTCATAATCGTAAGAGCCCTTGGAAAGATACACGTCCAGCGTGGGGAAATCCGCGTCGTCGCGCTCTTTGTCGCCGCTGAGATACGCAAACGGACGGCGGCGGTAATCCAGCTCCGAAGGGGTATAATGGTCCTCGTGGGCGTGGGTGATCAGCAGGGTGCGGATCTTCGCCAGATCCAGCCCGTAGCGGCACGCGTGCCAATAGGTATCAGGCCCGAAATCAATCAGCAGATCGTCGCCCACCAGCGTCTGCGCGCGGGAACGGAAATTTTTGCCGCCGAGCTCTCTTGCGCGTTTGCACAAGGGGCAGTTGCAGAATAAGGCGGGGATCCCCTCCGCCGCGGCGGTGCCGAGGTATTTCAGTTTCATTGATGTTCTTCCTTTACAGCGTTGCGGCAAGCTCTTTGAGATACGCTTTGAACTGTTCGCCGATCTCCGGGTGCTGCAGCGCCACCTCCACGTTGGCCTGCATCATGCCGAACTTATTGCCCATATCGAAGCGTCGGCCGGTGAAGTCCACCGCGGTGAGCCTGCCGTCCTTCGCCATGGCGTCGAGGGCGTCGGTCAGGAACACCTCGTGCGCTTTCGGGTTTTCGGGCGTCTTGCGGATGTATTCAAAAATCTCGCTGTCGAGCACGTTTCTGCCGAGGATCGCGTAAAGCGACAGAATTTCTTCCTCCGTCGGTTTTTCGACGATCTGATGCACGTTCATGACCCGCTCCTCCAGCATGGAAACGCCGAGAGAGCAGTATTTGCCGATGTCCTCGCGGGCGCACTCGTTGACGCCCACGGTGCATTTGCCGTATTTTTCGTAGGCGCGGATCAGCTGCGCGGTCACGGGGTCCTCGCCGACGATCACGTCGTCGCCGAACAGCACCGCGAAGGGCTCGCCCGCAACGAAGGATTCCGCTTTCATCAGCGCGTGGGCGGTGCCGTTGGTCTCCTTCTGCCGGATGTAATAAATATTCGCAAGGTCGGCAACATCATGGACTGCCCGATAGAAGCTCTCCTTGCCGGGCTTGCCTTTGAGATTTGACTCCAGCTCGAAGGCGTAGTCGAAATGGTCCTCCATGACCTGTTTGCCCCGGTTTGTGATGATCAGGATATCCGTAATGCCCGAGGCCGCAGCCTCCTCCACAAGATACTGGATCGCGGGCTTATCCACGATGTTGAGCATCTCCTTCGGTACGGCCTTGGAGGCGGGCAGCACGCGGGTCCCGAGCCCCGCGGCAAGGATCACGGCTTTTGTGATTTTCATGATAAAATGTCCCCTTTCTGATGTCAGGTCGGCATGAAGCCGGCAACCATGGTATACAAATAGAAGAACGCGAAGATCGCGGGCAGGATGAAATTGACCCGGCCTTTTCTTGCCAGCAGATACAGATAAGTCTGCATATCCGACGCCTGCGTCCGGATGGTCAGGATCGACTTCTTGATTTTTCTCTTATAGAGATAGTTCCCGAAAATACCGAACAGGACGGTCCCGCCGATGCTGAACGCGTTGGAGAGAATCTCCTGCCACAGACTGCGCGTCAGCATATCCTCGCTCACGCCTTCCACCATCTTGCGCGTCGCCTCGTTGACCGCGTCCAGATCCTGAGACTGGGCGGCCCGCAAAACCTCACGATAACCGTCGGCCATATGGCGAACCAGGCCTGAGGGCAGGCAGATCAGGCTGACGACGACCGTGGCGACGAGATAGAGGAAGCCGACGGAATACAGCTTGCGGTAGAAGCACCAGAGCGGTCCCAGCAGCGCGGCGCCCCAGTTCCAGCTGAGCCTTGAGTCCCGTTTCTCCATATCGAGGAATTTAAAAAGATAGCGCGTGGCGCCGGGGCCGATATACTGCGCCTCCTCCTCGGCTGGAATGCCGTCAATGAGGATATTCGGCGGCACGGCGTCCGGGTCAACGACCCCTGCCGCCATGCGGAAGCGGGACGCAAAGGGACGGGACGCGCCGCAGTTTTCGCAGAACTCCGCTTCCGGCGGGTTCTCACGGCCGCAGGTGCGGCAGGTCCAGTTGCCCATGCGGGCGTTATATTCCGCATCGTTTTCCTCAAAAAACAGGTCGGCGACCCGGCGGCCCTTTTTTTTATCGTCATCCGTCCGGGAGCGGTTCTCCCCGTCCTCTTCCGCCGGCGCGGTGTTTTCCCACTGATAATCGCCGTGCCGCGCCCGGTTGGCGCAATGGCCCAGCTGCTGCCAGCAGTCCCGGTGATGGGGCGTGCCGCATTCGGGACAGACCACGATATCGTCGTCGTCGGTAAACGTGCGCCCACAGACGGGACATTGATTGTTTTTAAATGTCATAATGAAACCTTCCGAATATAATATGCTATGGTCTATTGTACCGCATCCGCCCGGAAATTTCAACCGGAATACATATAAAAATAAAAAACGAACGCAGCGGCAAAACACTGCGTTCATTTTTTTCAGAATATCAGAGGAAGAGAAGCGATCCGATCATCTTCTTCGCCGGGTTTTCGCCCCGCTTCCTTACGATGATCAAAACCGGATCAGATCGAATCGTTAATGATCGGTCTGTCGTCCATGAAGGTCCATTTCGCGTAGACGGACGTATCTTTTGTGATCGGAGCGCTGAAATCGAATTCAACCGTCAGCGCCTCGTCGGCATACCAGCCCGAAAACATCTGCGTATGGTCTATTGATTCCGGGAACGCAGGCTCTTCCGCGGTCCCGCCTGCGGCGACCTTCTGATCTTCGATCGGCCTGAGCAACTGCATGTTTACGACAAACGTCACGGTATATTCTTCCGTCGGGGCAGCAGGATCATCTGCGGCAGGTTCGGGATAAGTCTCATCCGGCAGCGTTTCCAGCTTCGCAGCGGCGCGGAGAATGGTGCGCGCATCCTTCGAGTTGACCTTGCCGCTCTTGTCCACGTCGGCGAGCGTCCTGATGAAATCGTCCGCCGCCTCAAGACGCGCGGAAATCCGCAGCACAGTCCGGGCATCCTTCGAATTGACCTTGCCGTTTTTATCAACGTCGCCGAGCGCGAATGTTTTTACATCGACCGGATCGTCGGTCTTGCCGGGATCGTCGGTCTTGCCGGGATCGTCGGTCTTGCCGGGATCATCGGTCTTGCCGGGATCGTCCGTCTTGCCGGGATCGTCCGTCTTGCCGGGATCGTCCGTCTTGCCGGGATCGTCCGTCTTGCCGGGATC
>CACYHJ010000317.1 GCA_902774165.1 Oscillospiraceae bacterium | reverse complement strand
CTCCTTGTCGAAGTCGTGCCAGTCGCCGCGCGCGCCGTTGACCATGATCTTCGTCTTCACGCTCGGGCATTTTTTCGCCGCTTCCTCCGCGATCTCGGCGGTGTCGCCCACGTTGGTGCAGATAATCGCCGAAACGCCGGCGGAATCATAACGGTAGATGAAGTCGTGCTCCTTGAGCAGGAAGGTAGCGGGGATCGCGATCGCGCCGAGCTTGTGCAGGGCGACCATGGCGATCCAGAACTGATAGTGTCTGCGCAGGACAAGCATGACCTTGTCGCCCTTTTTGATGCCGAGGGAGCTGAAGTAATTCGCCGCGCGGGCGCTTTCGCGTTTAATGTCGGTAAAGGTGAAACGGCGTTCGTTCTTTTCCTCGTCTACATGGATCATCGCGAGCTTTTCGGGATAGGCTTCCGCAATCTTATCGACGATATCAAAACCGAAATTGAACTTTTCGATATTTTTGAAAGAGATTTTTTCCAATGCGCCGTCCGGAGATTCCACGGTATCGACGAAATGATCCACGATCAGGCCGCCCGCGGGACGCGCGCCGGTTCCGGTATGCAGAAGGGGCGCGTCCTCCTTGTCCTCACCAGCAAGGATCACCGCGCAGAACACGCAGTCTTTCCCGTCAACGGCGATCATGCCGTGGGGTGTGGAGGAATTGTAATAGATGCTGTCGCCCTCATGCAGCACCTCCTGATTCTCGCCCACCTGGACGAGAAGGGAGCCGGAAAGAACGATATCGAATTCCTGCCCGGAGTGCTTCGTCAGGTGAATCGGCTCGTTCTGGAGCTTTTCGTTGTATTCATATCTTACCCAATAGGGCTGCGCGATCTTATTCTTGAATTTCGGCGCGAGATTCTCGATCAGGATCCCGTCCTCCTTTGCCGTCTGCACGCCCATGCCCTTGCGGGTCACGGTGTAGGAGGTCAGATGCGCGGAGTGGCCTTCCAGCAGAGAGGTGATTTCGATCCCGAACGTCAGGGCGCATTTGTGGATGAAGGTGAAGGGCATATCCTTTTCCGCCCGTTCGTAGGCAAGGTAATCCTCAAGGGTTACCTCGGTCTTCTGGGCCATATCCTCCTGGGTGAAGGACATGATCTCGCGCATTTCCTTGATGCGGGAAGCGATCTCCCTCAGCTGCGTCATGGTTGCCTGTGTGCTCATGTTTTTTTGCTCCTTTCAATCTTTTGTTTCAAACCGAACGACGTGTTTTGAGATCTCTTTGAAGCAAAAAAAGAACCCGCCTCAAAGAACTTTCTTTGAGACGAGCAGGATTTTGATCCGTACCCGCGGTACCACTCAAATTGCGCTGATTCAGCGCCACTCAGGCTCCGTCAAGCCGTATGCATTCACGCAGCATTCACGGAAGGCGTCTACTTGCCTTGCGGCGTTCGGACCTTCAGCTCGGAAGGGATGGGAGGTGTAAAACTCTCGCTGCCGGATTCGCACCAACCTCCGGCTCTCTGGAAACGGTCTGTTTTCTCCGTCTTCGTCACAGCTTTTTTCTTGTGTTCGATTTGTCGCAATTATAGCACCGCAAACACCGTTTGTCAATAGATTTCATGCAAAAAAAGAGACGGGAGAACTCATTTTTTCGTCGGAAGATTACTCGGTAATAAAAAAATCATTTAAATAACACATGACAGCAATAATTGTATGTTACAATAAAATAACAGACATATGTGCGGCGTTCAGGGGAGTCGTGATATGTCTGTAATATTGTGCTGGTCGGACGGATCCGTTTGATCGGAGAGGGGTTTTATGAGCAGAAAGAAAAAAATGATGGATCAGGGGAAGACGGTCGTTTTTATCCTGCTTGGCAACGCGATCCTGGCGTTCCTTGTCGCGGCGTTTATTATTCCGCATGATATTATTATGGGCGGCACGACGGGAATCGCCATTGTGGTGGGGAAGTATCTCCCTGTTGACACTGCGCTTCTGGTGTTTATCATGAACGCGGTCCTGCTTGTGATCGGCCTTCTCGTGATCGGGAAAAAACTGTTTTTTACCAGTATCGCAAGCACGATTCTCTACCCGGCGTTTCTCGCGCTGTTCCAGCGCATCCCGGGAATTGATTCCATGACGGACGACACGCTGCTGGCGTCGCTTTTTGCCGGCGTGCTGATGGGGCTTTCCCTCGGGCTTGTGATGCGGGTCGGGTCCTCCACGGGCGGTATGGACATCACGAACCTGGTGCTCGCGAAGCTGACCCACCGGAACGTGGCGATATTTGTTTATCTTACCGATATCATCGTCGTCGCCGCCCAGGCGGTGGTCTCATCTGCTCAGAGCATTCTGATGGGCATCGTTGTGCTGGTGCTGGAATCTCTGGTTCTGGATCAGGTGATGGTGTTCGGTAAATCCCAGCTTCAGCTGTTTGTGATCAGCGAACAATATGAAGAGATCCGCCGCCGCTTTCTCTCCGAGCTTTCCGCCGGCGTCACCATGTCGCTGATTCAGACCGGCGCGCTGGGCAAAGAGCAGCTGGGCGTGATGTGTGTGATCCCATCAAGAAAGCTTTATGCGGCGGATGAGATCGTACGGGACGTGGATCCGGAGGCGTTTATGACCGTTACAAAAATCAAGGAAGTGCGCGGCAGAGGCTTCACCCGGGAACGACGGGTTGTGGACTCCGTTCTGATTCCGAATGCGGAAAACGGGAATCAAGGGAAATAATAATAAAAAAACTCCGACAGTTGCAATGAACTGCCGGAGATTTTTTTAATGACGGTCTTTCGCGATCAATGTGCGCAGCGCGAGGATTGCGGCGCGGATGCCTCGTTCGGTGTCAAAACAGTCGGGCTCCGTAAAGCCGGCTGCCTTTCTCTCCTGATTCCAGATCACGTTCATAACGGCGCCGCAGCGAACGCCGAGGGCGGCGGCTACGGTAAACAGCGCGGCGGACTCCATTTCGCTGCCCAGCACGCCAAGCCGCTTCCACGCTTCCCATTTTTCCTTCAGCTCCGAGCAGACGGGCATGCGGTCCGGGTTGTGCTGGCCGTAAAACGAATCCTTGCACTGCACGACGCCGGCATGGCAGCGAAGGCCCAGTTTTTCCGCGGCGAGTTCGTTGACGCAGGGAACGAAGATGTCCAGCATCCCGGAAACCATTTCGAACCCGGCGGCGATGATCTCCGCCACCTTGCGGTTGTTGTAGATGAGTTCGACGCTGCGGGCCCGGAGTTCCGCCAGCTTGGGCGAACAGGGCAGCAGCTCGGTGAGGGGCTTTCCGGGAGTCCCTTCCAGAAACTCGCCGCACTTTTCGTTGAAGACCGCCGCCGCCCCCCGGACCAGCGCCCCGATGACCAGCGCCCGCAGATATTCGGTGCGCCGCACGGGATTGACGATGTCCTTGAGGTGCGAGGCCGCGCCCGGATCCTCCAGAAGCGAAAGGTAGCGGCTCTCGACCTCTTCCTGCGGGATCATGCCCAGCCTTGCCCCGTCTTCGAAGTCCACGATCAGATAGGCGATGTCGTCCGCCGCCTCCATCAGATAGGCCAGGGGGTGTCTGGCGTAGGAAAAGGGGCCGTATCCGATCAGCCCGCAGGCCTCGGCCACCTCGGCGAACAGCTCCTTTTCGGAGTGGAAGAAGTTGAATTTCTTGCCCGCCGCCCCGGGCGCGGGCCGCTCGGGGTTGGAGCAGGAGGG
>CACYHJ010000316.1 GCA_902774165.1 Oscillospiraceae bacterium | reverse complement strand
GAGAAAAAGCTTTATATTCTGTGCATAAAGGTGGGTTTTTACCTGATTCACCATAACGCTTTGATTTGAAAGTACTGTTTTCTATAATAAAAAGGCGCGCCAGCGCTTTTCCGAAACTGACAACTGATCACTGTCCACTGGCCACTTAAATTCTGATTTATGCGCACGCGCATAAATCAGAATTTACCGAATCACAATCTCCCTCTCCCCCATCACGCTCTCAAAGCGCACCAGCGCGGTACGGGTGTCTTCATCATAAGAAAGCTCACAGGGCTTGCCGTCGATCTCGGCGGACGAGGGTACAAAGGGCACGCGCAGGCGCACATACGCCCGGAAATCCGCGGCGCCCCGCACAGAGGCGACCACCGCGCCGTCCGCTTCCTCCAGCGCGTTCACGCGCACCGAGGTGCCGACCACGCAGAGGGTCTCGTTTTTGATCCGCTCATAGTTCAACAGCAGCTTATTCTCACCGGGACGCAGCGTCACGCCGTGAAGCACGGCGAAATCCGGCGCATACATATCGGTATACAGTCCGTCAAGGGTCAGCGGCCCGTCGCTGACGCTCTCGTCCATCACCGCGGCGACGGTGTAATTGCCCCGCTCCATCAGAAGATAATTGCGGTATTCCGCGGTCTTGCCCTGTTTTGCGAGGACCTCCGCGAAAAATTCCCGCAGCGCTTCCCCGTTCTCTTTCGAGAAGGAAAACACGCTCGGGTTGATCCTCCAGATCGCGGCGGTGCCTTTGCCGCAGCCGAAGATCTCTTTTTCCTTTTCCGGCGCCACGCCGAGCATTTCGTAAAGATGCTCCGCCGCCGTCGGGTATTTGCCGGTCCACCAGCTTCTGATCCCGTGGAAGGGATCAAAGCCGTCGCCCACATAAATGAGCTGTCCGCCCCGGCGCACCCACTCCGCGATCGCGGCGTTGATATCCGGATAGTCCGGCTTCATGTATTCGTAACTCATCAGCAGCACGTCGTAATCGTCGAGATAGCCCACATAGCGGCGCGCGTTGTCCAGCAGCACCGGCCGCACGGGCACGCCGGCCTTGAGAAGCGGCATGGCGAGGGAGAAGAACGCCGGGAAGGCGTTGGACGCCATGAATTTCAGCATCAGCTCCCGGTCCGGCGCGTCGGTCTTCATCAGCTCGGTTTCGAACCGCTTCACAAGCGCGTCGTCCTCGACAAGCACCGTGCCGACCCGCTCCTTGACCGCCTCGGAGAACTCACAGTCCGGGTATTCCCGCTGATAGAGCTGGCAGTCGCCCGCGAGGATCCCCACGCGGATGTTCGCGTCGCCCCGGGTCTCCATGGAGCCGAGGGTCTGGAACATATTGTTGAGGATCGTCGCGTATTCCGGCGGGATCGGCTGCGCGTCGTCCCTGCCCTTCGGGTACTTCTCATAGAACACACGGTTCGGCCAGGGGCAGATCTCGTATTGATTCACCAGCGGATGCAGCAGCGAGGCGGTGATGGTCCTGAGATAATTCTCCCGGTAGTCGGTCCAGTCGAAGATCGGGTTGTCCTCAATGGGATCGTTGAGGAACCACATGGTGCGTCCGGTGCCCTTCACCAGCTCCTGCATCACGCCGTATTCGAGGAACGCGGTCTCAAAGGTGCGCTCGGCGAACCTGCCGTTGTACCAGTTGCGCTCCCGGGACGTGCCGGTCCAGACCTGGGCGATGCAGCCGTCCACGGCGGGGATATCCGCAAGCTTTCCCTCGGGGGAGACGATCTTCCACTGGGTATAGTTTACGAGGGAATGGGTAGGCACGTAGAACCGCAGGGCGCGGCCGTATTTTATCATGGCGTATTCCTTCAGCGCGGAGGAGATCCGGTCGATGGCGCGGGTATAGAGATACGCCTTCAGCTTCGAGCATTTATACTTCGCGTCCACACTCTCGTGGGGGGCCTTCCAGTCCTCCCGGTAGTACAGCCGGTATTCCCGCTTGAAGGCCTCGGAGTAGCCGCCCCGGTCCCAGAACTCCGGTTCCTCCACGTGGATCGCCTCCACGCCAAGATCCACGGCGATTTTGAGTTTTTCGGTGAGATAATCGCAGAAGGAGACCGTGGGCACCATATAGGGAATGTCCCTGTTGTGCAGGATCTGGTTGCCGAACCGGTCGGTCTGGGCCTCGTCCCAGTGCTCGCGGCCGTCCCATTTCCCGTAAAGATAATCCTGATAGTGTCCCCAGGCGATGCCGGTCATCAGGTGGATCACATACCCCCACTCCCGGTATTTCGCGATGCGCTCCGGCGTGGAATCGTCCACCCGGTAGACCATGGCGAAGTCGCTCTGGCAGTCGGTCATCTCGCCGGGCATCGCGCCGTTCTGAAAGCCGGTCAGTTCTTCTTTTTTATCTCTGATAAAGGCCATATTGTCCTCCGATCTTATGCAAAAAACCGTGTCGTTGCCGGACGCGGAACCCCCGCGAATCTGCTTTTTTCTGAAATTATAAATGACAGGGAGTACAAAGTCAATATCAACAGAAACCGATTTTAAAAAAATATTGTATAAGTTGACGCAGACGTCTTGCATCCATCTGTCAAAAGTGATATGATATCGACAGAATAACGCGAAAGGAAGGCTTCTCTATGATCTCGATTCTGAAGGGCGCGCTGTCGATCGTGCTGGCGCTCTTAAACATCTTCGTTCTGCCCTTCGTCGGGCATATGAACGATTATTTTCAGGCTCAGGCGCCGGACGAGCTGCGGCTGAATCTGGCCGTGATCTCCGACACCCACGTGCAGGACAGCGCGGTGCGTCAGGCGATGCTGGAGCTGGGCCTTGAGGATATGGAAAAATCCTATACCCCCATCGACGCGCTTCTGATCACCGGCGACATCACCGACCACGGCTACGCCGAGCAGTACGACCGCGCGATCGAGGCGTTCAAAGGCAGAGAACCTGCAAAGAATATCTATCCCGTGCAGGGCAACCACGACACCTGGACCGTCGACGTGGAGGACGGCGATTACAGCGAAATGATCGGCAACTTCACCTCGTTCGTCAAAGAGCTCGGCGGGATCGAGACAGAAACGCCCTATTATTCGCAGGATCTGAACGGCTATAAGCTGATTTTCCTTGCGTCCGAATACGACCATACCAACGCGTATGTTTCGGATACGCAGCTTGCATGGCTCGACGGCGAGATGAGCGAGGCGGCGGAATCCGGCAAGCCGATCTTCGTCTTCTGCCACTGGCCCATCAACCAGACCCACGGTCTGCCGAAAACCTGGGGCGACAGGGATTACGACGCGCAGACGGGCGGTCTCGGGAATCAGTCCGACGCGGTGGAGGAGATCCTTGTGAAATATGACGACGTGTTCTATATCACCGGCCATATCCACAGCGGGTTTTCCTCGGCGGACGAGGCTTCGTTCCGCGGCTACGCGAGCATTGAGGATTACAAGGGGATTCATCTTGTCAATCTCCCCTGCTATATGTATTTCAGCCTGCGCGGCTACCCGCTCAACGGCACGGGCTATATGATCGAGGTCTACGACGGCGAGGTGCTCTTCCGCGCGCGCAACTTCGCCACCGGCATCTGGCACACAAAATACGACGTGAGCGTTCCGCTGGCATAACATAAAACAAGACCGACATCAGTATTCGATTTTTTCTCCGGGATCCGCAGTTTGTCCGCGCATCCCGGATTTTGTTTAAT
>CACYHJ010000315.1 GCA_902774165.1 Oscillospiraceae bacterium | reverse complement strand
CGGCTGCCCGAAATGGTTCCGGATCGTTTCAATCTCCGCGGCGTTCTGCTCTGCAATAAACAGATCGATGCTTGCGGAAAAATCCGTAAGAAACCGTTTTGTTTGCTTTGTGTCGCACAAAAGGCAGTGTTTGATCTCTCGCTTGTACCGTTTCAGCTCCTTTTTCAAGGGCGCGTCCATAAGATTTCCTCCTCTCCGCCGCCGGGAGCCGACGTTTCCGGCGGGTGATATATTGTTTTTGGACATATATAGTATAGCATGTTATCTTTATTTGTAAATACCTATTCAGATATAATATCTATTGACAAATGTAATAATTTGTGGTAGTATAATCCAGAAGCGAAAGTCCACAGCAACAAGTATCGCGTTGCTGTGCGGTGCGGTACAAAAGAGTATAAGACGTTTAATAACCGAAAATTATATGGATATCATTTTATGGTGCTTACAAGCGACGGATGGGCTGAAAAATTCGCTCAGAATTATGATTCCAGACTGCTTGGTGATATTAATCCCGAAGAAGCTGGATGGAAACAAGTAATAGATGGAAGGGTGTATAAGTATGACAGTAAAATTTTATATTATGATATTTCTCAATAAGGTATTGCCGGTATTGCTCTCCGTAATAACTGCGATCGGCGGCGGTGCATCCAATGCTGGGCAATCCGTGAAAGAATACGTTACGGAGGATATGACAATCGCGGAAGTTCCGGTAACATTGACGGACGAAGAGAGTAATATTCTGGCTCATGGGGATTCATATCCCAATTTCTTTGTGTTGAAGCGGGTATACGGGATCGAGTATTGCAAAAAATGTTATGATGATTATGTTGTGGTTATGAAAAGTCCGCACGATGTATGGATGTTCTATTACGACGACATCGGAAACTGTCACTGCAGCATCCGAAACACTCCCTGTGTCACAAAAGACCAGATTTTCAGTTTTAGCAAGGGAACGTCGATCAAAACGGTGATGCAGACAGACGCTGACGGTGATTATTTCACTTATCAGAGACTCGCCGAGCGATGTCCGGCATTCATCCGATATTCCTCCCATTTAACGACAGACGGTTATTATATCGAGATAAAATATGATGAAAACTGGAAAATCGAAGAGATGAAAATCGTTTTGGAGTGAGTTTGTCTCAGGCAGTTCTTTCTGCGATCGCGCCCGGTTTTCCTTTCAAGGAAGGAATCAACCGAGGACCCTGAACGGAAGAAAATGATCCCGAAATCACCCGCGACGCCCGCCCGGCCGCTGCGGGTGATGGACGTGGAATACGACGCCTGGGGCGAGCCGGAGCTTCAAGGACTGCGGGAGGATCCGTCCCTCGGGCTTTCCGCGCTCGTCTATATGGCGGTGAACCCGGTGCTTTACCGCGGGTATCTTGCGGTCCCCGTCGGGGAACACTTCTGCTATTATCTCGGCTCCCGGTTTTATTGCCCGGACCTCGGCAGGTTCCTGAATGCCGACGTCTATCAGGACACCCAACAGGGCGTCGTCGGAGCGAATATGTTCGCGTATTGCAATAATAATCCGGTGATGATGGTGGATCCGTTTGGTGAAGCGGCAGTGTATTTAAATGTAGCCGTATGGTAATTGCAAGTAAAAACGAAACATTTGAGCAGGATATGGAGATTCTAAAGAAAAAGGTTAAGGCTGCAGGTCTGAAAATGGATCAAGATAATGCAAAGGTGTTAATTGTATTGTATTATAACATAACGGAATACATCGGTGAACCAATTGTAAGAAAAAAAATTTACACCTTTCAGAACATCCGAACGCTGTAAACGGAGGCTATGGATATGAAAAAACGATACCGGTGGGTGATCGTCGCAGTTGCCGGTCTGCTGTTGATCGCGGCGTCGGCAGTCTGTCTTTATGCTGCGTCTCATAATAACAGCAGCTCCTATTATTCCCCGATCCTCGAACCGGGCGTGTTTACCGTCTCTTTTGATACAGTACGGCGCAGCCGGAGCGACGATGTTGAGATGATGTATCTGCCGGCGGGTGCTTCGCTACTGAACGGGGAAGCTCCCGAGCATGTTGAGCAGACGTCTTGCTGGTTATCCATGCGAAAATGCCGGTACAGTATGGTTTCGGAAGCAACGGCGGGCGAAATCATAAAGAACCTGACGCATGAAAATATTGCGGCGTATATTATCATGTACGCTGACGGCAGCGATGAAAATAACCTGCTCTCACCGTGCGAATTTGCCGTGACGGAACAGGATGGGGTGCAATACCTGATTGTTGAGTATTATAACCGTGCTTTGGAGAAAAGGTTGTATTCTGCGTATGAAAACGATTCGGATCCCTTTTATGCGGCAGTCGCAAAAAAAGCGTATCACCGGTTTTTCTACAGCGTTTATTCTGTAAGCGGAAAAATTGAACCGTTGCCCGAAGAAATCGAAACGGGAATGGCGGAGCTGTATTATAATACAATTCGGAAGCAGCAGCGAGAAGCGCGGCGGAATCAGTCTTAGCGAATACAGATTGATTCCGCCGGAAGAAAGAATAACAGCGCGGGGCAGAAAAATGAAGTATTTTACCAAAGAAGTATTTTCAGCTTTATCAGGAAACCGCCCAGGATCCCATCTGAAACCGAAATATACTTTTAATAATCAAAATGTTTGTTGAATCGGGAATCAATAATGATTTATTGTTGTTCTTCAAACCAATTCAACAGGAGTGATTGTTAAATGAAAACAACGAAACAGAAAAAATGGGTCGTTCCGGTGATCGTAACGGGTTCGGTCCTTTTTCTGGCGGCTGTTTGTGTTTCTGTCGTGTTTCTGCCGTTTTATCTGTTTGAAAGTGCGGCTCGGTCTCTTGGCGAGAACTACGGGAAAACGACCGAAGAGTTCGAAGACGGATCCTTTATCCGCGACCTCGGCGGCGGAGCTTACGAACATGTATTAATGGCTCCGAATCTTCTGTTCCGGTTTTCGGGCGCGGACGCGTGTACGATGATTCTGGGAAAACCGTGCGAAGGTCTCCGTCTCGAAAACAAGAATTATTACATATACAGATACAGCTTTGACCCAGCCGGATATGTTGCGGCGCATCGCATGAAATACAGGTCCGGCGATGGAGGGACCGAAGGGAAAGGGGCGGGCTTCCTCGCCGCGCCGCAGCGCGTGGAACAGCAGCCCGATCACGCAGGCCAGCACCAGCGCAAACATCGCGCCGATGGGCCCCAGATACAGGCCCACCACCGCCAGCAGCTTGATGTCGCCGCCGCCCATGCTCTCGCGGCCGAGTATGCGATCCATCGCCAGGGAAATCAGCAGCAGTCCGCCGCCCAGGGCGATCCCGGCGATCACGTGGGTCAGTATTTCCCCGCGACGCATGCCCACGAAGGGCAGCGCGACCAGCCAGGCTGCGATGGCCGCGATATGGCAGCCGTCGGGAATGATCATGGCGTCCAGGTCGGTCAGCGTCAGCAGGAACAGGCAGCCCAGAAAGACCAGGTTTCGCAGGCACAGCACCGTCAGGTCAAAGCGCAGCAGGCACAGCACCGTCAACAGTGAAAACACCAGCTCGGTCACCGGGTAGCGGATGGAGATCCGCTCGCCGCACTGCTTGCAGCGTCCCCGCTGAAAAAGCCAGCTGAACACCGGTATCAGCTCCAACGGGCCCAGCACATGCCCGCAATGGGGGCAGCGGCTGCGCCCCCGGACGAAGGGCTCGT
>CACYHJ010000314.1 GCA_902774165.1 Oscillospiraceae bacterium | reverse complement strand
CGAAACGTTTTTTTGAGCTGTTCGGCGAAACCGTCGGCGGCTCTACCGTGGGCGTCGCCCCGCAGGAGATCGACGCCGTGACCGTCGGCAGCGCCGACCGGATCCGCCTGAGCGATAAAAAGGCCGTGATCATAGTGGGCGTGAACGAGGGCGTTTTTCCGATTACAGCGTACGCAGGCGGTGTGTTATCCGACAGTGAACGGCGTCTGATCGCGAAGGCGGGCGCCGAGATCTCCGGCGATACGGACTATCTTGCGCACCGGGAGCGGTTTATCTCCTACCGCGCCTTTTCTCACGCATCGGAGAAGCTGTACGTTACTTACGCGGTGAGGGATACGGCGCAGAACCGTCTGGAGCCCTCGGAAATCGTCGCCGCGATGAAAAAAATCCTGCCGGAAAACGCGTTTATAGATTTTGAATCGGTTCCGGCGGAGGATCTTGCCGCCGGACGGGAGAGTGCGTTCCGCTATCTTGCCTCTCACTGGCTGTCGGCGGATCCCGCCGTCGGCGCGCTCATTGCTTATTTCAACGCGAACGGGGAAAAAGACCGCCTTGACGGGATCGACCGCCTTGCGCGGCGCAGCGCGCCGAAGCTCTCTGCCGCAGGCGCAAAAATGCTGTACGGGAATACGGTGATGATCACCCCGTCAAAGCTGGAGACGTTTTATTCCTGTCAGTTTGAATACTTCTGCCGGTACGGGATGCGGGCAAAGGAACGCAGGCGCGCCGAGCTCTCCGCGTCGCAGACCGGCTCTGCGGTCCATTACGTGCTGGAATGTATTTTCAACGAATACGGCAGCGCCGGCGTCGCCGCAATGAATGAGCAGGAAAAACGGGACGCGGTGCGAAAGTATATCGCCGAATACGCCGAACGGTTCATGACGGGTCTTGCGGATAAAAGCCGCCGGATGGAATATATCGTGGCGTCCTACGGTGAAGTGATCTATATCGTGCTGTGCCGTCTCGCCGAAGAGTTTTCCGCCGCCGGGTTCGTGACCGCCGATACGGAGCTTGAGATCGGGACGCCCGGGGTGCGCGACGCGCTGCCTCCGTATTTTGTCTCCGACGGCAGCGGCGGCAAGATCGGCGTGCGCGGGAAGGTGGACCGGGTGGACCTGTTCCGCAACGGAGACGACACCTATTTGCGCGTTGTGGACTACAAGACAAATTCAAAACAATTCCGATTCGGCGACGTGCCGAACGGTTTTAATCTGCAGATGCTGATTTATCTTATGGCGCTGTGGCGTTCCGGCGGTGAGAGGTACGGCGGAAAGATCCTGCCTGCCGGTGTTCTGTACGTCCCGGCGGAGCTGGGAGAGCTTGAGAATTCCCGCTCCGGCGATTTTGCGTCCCGTACAAGAAAGAACGGAAAAATGAGCGGCATTCTGCTGAACGATCCCGTTTCCCTTGCTGCGATGAACGCGGGGGGAGATCTCAGCTATGTTCCCGTGCAGATCAAGGACGGGGAAGTGATCGGAGCAGCGCTGAGCATGAAGCAGTTCGAAAATCTGCATCGTATGATCGACGGGAAGATCGCGGAAATGGGCGTCGGGCTGCGCGCCGGCAATATTGCGGCGGAGCCTGTGATGGACGGAAAGTATGACCCCTGTACCTACTGCGCGTTCCGGGGTGCGTGTCTGCGGGACGTGGGCGACTGCGCGCGGGAGCCGGAGGTGCTTCCCGATGATGAAATGTTCGATCTGCTGGCAGGAGAGGAGGCGGAAGACGATGAGTGAGATCCGATGGACCGACGACCAGCTTCGCGCCATAGAGACGCGGGGCGGGGCCATGGTGGTCTCCGCCGCGGCAGGAAGCGGAAAAACCGCGGTGCTGGTGGAGCGGGTGATCCGGATGCTTACCGATGAAAACAATCCGCTTCTGCCGGAGCGGCTGCTGATGGTGACATTTACGAAGGCCGCCGCAGCCGAAATGAAGCGGAAAATCAAAGACGCGCTGCGCGTCCGCGCTTCCGAAAACAGCACAGCGGAAAACGCGCTGATGAAAATCGACCGCGCGACGATCTCCACCATGGATTCGTTCTGCGTGCGGCTGGTTCGTGAAAACTTTGAGAGCGTCGGCGTCTCGCCGGATTTCCGGATGATCGACGAAAATGAACTGAACAATCTGAAACAGCGCGCGGTTTCTTCCGTCCTCGAAACGTATTATGAGTCCGGCGACGAAGATTTTGAACGCCTTGTAAAACTGTTTCTGCATAAAAGCAGCGACGCCCGCCTTGCGCAGAGTGTGATCGAACTGGCGGATTTTGCAGATTCGCACCCGGACCCCGCGCTGTGGCTCTCTGAGGTCGGACAGTATTATACCCGCTGCGAACCGCCGGAGAAAACCGTATGGGGAATCTCCCTGAAAGATAATCTGATCCGCGCGATGCGGTATGCGTCGCGTCTGCTGCAGAGAGCCCGAGAAATCGCGGACCGGAACGCGGAAGTCGCGGAGGTGTACGGCCCCTCGATCGAGGCGGATCTTGAAAATCTCGGCGAAGTGCTTCGTCAGGTACAGACGACAGACGATTGGGACAGCGTGATCAATATCGCGTCGACCGCGGTTTCCCTGACGGCGCTGAAACGAAAAAAAGGAGTCGGCGACCTTCCGGAAGCGGTGCAGGTCAAGCTGCTTCGCACAAAAGTAAAAAAAGTGATCGCAGACGCGCTGGGCGACATGTCTGTTCCGGCAGACCTGTGCGCCCGGGACGCGGAGCTTCTGAGCCCCGTGATGAACAAGCTGGTGGAGTGCGCAAAAAAATATAACGAGCGGCTGCTGGAGCTCAAGCACGAGACCAACGGTTATTATTTTTCCGATATCCTTCATCTTGCGCTGGCGATGTTTTATGATACCGCCGACGGTCAATTCGTCCCAACCGGACTTGCGCGCAGGATCGCGGCGTCCTTTGACGCGGTGCTGATCGACGAATATCAGGATACGACCCGCGCACAGGACGCGCTGTTCAACGTGATTTCCGACGGCGGGAAGAACCTGTTCGTCGTCGGCGACGTGAAACAGAGCATCTACGGATTCCGTCTGGCGACTCCGAAGATTTTTACCGACCGCAGAGACGCGGCGGCGCCTGTCGAAGAGGGAAGATTCCCTGCGCGGGTGGTGCTCGGGCAGAATTTCCGCAGCCGTGCCGGCGTGCTGGGCGTCGTGAACTTTATTTTTCGTCAGCTGATGACCGCTGACGCGGGCGGGATCGATTATAACGAGGACGAATATCTGTATTACGGCGGAAGTGAAGAAGAGAAGGGCGACCTTTGCGATACCGAGGTCGTTCTGACGCAGAGCGGCGGGAATGCTGTCGTATCGGACGCCGAGCGGATCGCGGATTATATCGTGAATACCGTTTCCTCCGGCGTAAGCGTCAGCGTGCGCGGAGAACGCCGTCCCGTTCGTTTTTCCGATTTCTGCGTCCTGATGCGATCGGTGAAGGATAAGGCGGATCTGATCGCGGATGCGTTGACAAAGCGTAATATTTCGGTCCGTTTTGAAATCAACGTGGACCGGTTCTCTTTGCCGGAGGTGCGGATTCTGGACGCGATCCTGAATGTGATCGACAACCCGCGGGCGGATGACCCTCCAGCCGGTGGGCGGCGGGCTGATGCGGTTTCAGGCACTGGAGCCCGGGGAGGTGAAGTGGTGAGGTGCGGAGAATGGCGATACTGACCCTTTCGGTGCTGGCGGC
>CACYHJ010000313.1 GCA_902774165.1 Oscillospiraceae bacterium | reverse complement strand
AAACAGTGTTTGAGATTATTCTAGTTATTTTTACATATTGTCCTTTTTGCGCCGGATATCCGGCGCGGATATTTTTTCTTCAGGTTTTGTATTAACAGGATCAGGAGAAAGAAAATGGAAAACTTCAGACAGCTCGTGAACAAACCTGTCACCATGGACCTGCATGTAAAGTCGATACGCGTTCCCAGGGAAGGGCCTGTCCGCGACTTCGCCGTATTCTGCGGCGGCGAGATGGTCGACGGAACGCTCCGCCGCCTGAATACCGAGGTCACAGAGAACAACCCCGTGGCGGAGAGCTCCTACTACTATTATTTTGAAACGCTGCAGGCTGGGACCGTTTTCTCCGATTATACAATCGCCGAGGTGCAGCTCGATGATCCCGTCGTGAATGAGGACGGCTTTGTCACCGGCTATTCCGGTCTTCGCGTCATCGCGGACGGCGGGACGATCTCCAACGGCGGTGTTCCCGCGGAGACGGGCAAACACGCCCAGTTCAGCTACCGTGTGAATTATACCGTGGGCACGCCCACCGGGCCCGCGGATAACGTGCGCACCGATACCATTGAAAATAACCGTCCCGGTCTGAAGATCATGAAGGTGGACGGCGCCGGCAGGCCGCTGCCCGGCGCGGTCTTCACCATCAAGGACGGGGAGGGCAACAACCTGAACGCGGAGACCTATACCTCCGACGAAACCGGCCTGGTCACCTTCGCGTATCTTGAGAACAACCATTCCTACACGCTCACCGAGATTTCCACGCCGGACGGGTATTCCGCCCTGTTCCATGCCATGACGCTGTACAGCGACAACGGCGAGCTCGTGGTTTCCTGCGAAAATGAGGACGCGTACGCCGTGCAGCTGTTCCCCGAGGACGGCTCGGCCGTTCTCACCCTGAAGAACTACGAAACCCACTTCACGGCCATCAAGGTGGACTCCGGCAACAACGCTCCGATGAGCGACGTTCATTTCGCGCTGTACCGGCAGGTCGCGGGCAAGAACGGGCTGATCCGGGACTACTATCCCCTTGCCGGCTACGCCGATCTTGTGACCGGCGCGGACGGCCTGATCCCGAAGCTTGACGATACGCTGCCCGTGGGCGTCTATTATCTCGCTGAAACGCAGACGCCGGTCGGGTATTACGCAATGGATCACGACATTCTGATCGAAAAGGACAAATCCGGCAACGTCGCAGTGCTTTCCGCGGGCGACGAGGATCTGCTCACCAAAACGCTGAACGCGGATCATACGGTCACGTTCACGCTGCAGATCCCGAACCGCCGCACGATGAAAACCATCGAGCTGACCCCGCAGACGCTGGTCGCCGATTACGGTCTGAAGATCCGCTACAACGCGACGGTCAACAACTTTTACGTCCCGGAGAATTCCCATTACGAATATGTGGGCGTCACCGATCTGAAAAACGAGGATCTCATCGGCACCTACGAGGCGCCGGAACTTCTTGCCGGGGTCGGGCAGCCGCTTGCCGGCAAATTCGGCACGCTGACCCTCTCGGCGAACGGCGATACCGATTACACGATCACGTCGACGTCGTTTACCGGCGAGGACGCGTTCTGCCTTGTGGCGCATGTGGACAGGATCCGCGGCGAGGCCGCAGACGTGTATGTCTATGAGCGGCATACCTATATCCCCGCCACCACGGTGTATTACGAAGACGATTTCGGCGAGGCGGATTCTCTTTCCGCCATCGACCGGAACCGTTATATCGACGGTGAGGACCGTCAGTCCTCCTACAACTTCGGCACATGGAGCAAGGTCAGCTCCGGGCAGCGGGCCGAATACCAGTCCGCCGATCTTGCGGGCGTGACGGACGCGAACGTGTTCGGTTACGATCCCGCCTACATCGAATGCTCCGTCTATTCCAATCAGACGGCGCACAAGGTCAGCGTCGCGGACGTGAACGCGCCGAACAAGGGCGGTAAATGGCCCCAGGTGGTCTTCGACTTCGCGGGCACGGGCTTCGACGTCGTCAGCGTCACAGCCTGCGACACGGGCGTGTTCACCGCAAGGGTCTATAAGACCGAGGTCGACGAACAGGGCAACGTTTCCGTCGGGAATCAGGCGGCGATGAAAATGATCGACACCTACTACGGCTATCGTTACGGCAAGCTGTATCTCACCGAGGACGGCGCGCCGACGCTGGAAAATACCGGCAGAAAGCTCTATGAGGCAACGCAGGAGATCATTGATTCCCGTTCCCCCGAAAATCTTCTGACCGTCAGCGGTAAATTCGTGACGCCGACCGAGACGTATCTTGCGCCGGACGGCTCGAAGAGCGGGACTCCCTATTATTATGATGCGAAGGGCAACGTCACTGCGGACGAGTATTACATTGACACACAGACCCAAAGCGTCGTCCCCGCATCCTCCGTCGGGAGAGACGCGTCCGGCTACACTCCCAATTACGCCTATGCGGAAGCCTCCGGCTGGGTGCTGGACAACTCTGCCGAGGACTCGCTTTACCAGATTCCGGTCATCAAATTCAGCGGGCTGACCTACGGCACCTACCGCGCCGTGATCGAGCCGAGGTTCACCGCCAATTACGGCCACTTTGAGACTGTCGACAGCTACAAGTATTTCGATCTTTATGTGGACGCGTTCCGCGTCTACGATCCCGCCGGCTCCGGCGAGGACGGCACGCTGACCTCCAAGGTGATCAGCGAGGCGTACGCCGCCTCGAACGAGGCGCATGAATGGTTCACCACGCTGAAGTCGGTGATCGTCGGCGCGGAGACCATGGGCTCCAATGCGGATCAGGCGGGCGCAGTGCTTGTGGACGGCGGAGAGCTGCTGGAGACCGACCGGATGAGCGACTACATCGCCTTCGGGCCGATGAACGAGCTGTATCTGGGCAAGGGCATGTCCGTCGCCTTTGAGATCACCGCCGGCACGGTTCCCACCGACGTACAGCTGCAGATGAAGAAGATCAGCACGGCGGATCCGTCCCTGCAGATCCTTTATTACGAGAAAAACGGCACGCTCTTCAAAAAGGCGGTTCCCATCCATACCGCCACCGACCAGAGTTACTCCCTGTTCCGGATGATCGGCAGCGACAACATCAAATGGACCAAGCGCAGCGACGGCGGCGTTACCTCCGGGCTGGTGGTCGTCTCGAACGTGGGGGAAGAGAACAGCATTATTTCCATCACGAACCTGAAATGGACCTTTGCCAACGCGGGCGAGGGGGCCGGCGTCAGCAGACAGACTGCCAAGCCCACCCTCAGCGGAACAAACCCCTCCGGCGTAAAGAAGGCGATCGCGCTCTCAAGGAAGAATATTTCCATCCTGCCCTCGGCGGAAGCTCCCGCGTCTTATGAGGACGGCAAGGTCACGATCACGGTGAACACCGGCGCCGACGTGGAGTCCCTGGTGATCACCGACCTGCACGGCGACGCGATTGAGGAAAGCCTGCTGAAGAGCTCCTTTGTGAACGTCGACGATGAGCAGCGTCAGTGGACCGTGACGGTCGATGAGGATGAGGACGGCACGCATAATTATCTGATCCGTCCCGCCGGCGAAGGTTTTGTCTCCGGCGAACGGCTCCGGGTGGTTGTGACCGTAGACAACCCGATGCAGGAAGATCCCCAGCCCGCGCAGCAGACCACAGAGCCTCCCGTATCGGACGACGTCCCGGAGGAACCCGGCAACGCCGAGGAACCCGCCGCGGACACTGAGAGGGATTCCTTCTT
>CACYHJ010000312.1 GCA_902774165.1 Oscillospiraceae bacterium | reverse complement strand
GCAGGATTACGATAATAAAGACTCGGTTTATCTCAATTTTCACCAGGTCGTACAGACTTTAAGTTTGTACCTTGGGCCTCGGGTCTCGAGACTCGAGACTGAAAATTCTGATTGATCGCTCCGCGATCAATCAGAATTTAAAAACAAAATTTAAATTTTTTCCCAAATCCCGAAAAACAGTTGAAAAATGCAAAACCTTATTGTATAATGTACAAGGATGTTAACACTTAAAAGGAGGGTTCTTTCATGAAGAACACCGCAATCAAGGTCCTTTGCGTTGTGATTGCCCTTGCAATGCTTATGATCTATCCTGTTTCGGCGGCTGCCGTGTCGTCGTCCCTGAACGTCGTGGAGACGTCGGCGACCACCCTTCCCACCGCGGAAGGCGCGAACCCGGTCATCGTCGTCAACGGCTGGGAGCACAACAACCTCTATGCGAATCCGAACTCCCGGACCGCGACGCAGGTCTTCCCGCCCGACACCAACGCGATGGTCACCGTGGCGGAGGCGATCGTCAACTATATCATGATGGGTGAAAACTATTATGACGAGGTCACCCAGTATATCGGCCGCACGCTCTCCGGATATTTCAAATATATCCCCTGCAACCTTGACGGCACGCCGCAGACCGGCGTCGGCGTCAAGAAGCTGACCCATTCCCTCGCTTTCTATCAGAAGGATGAGGCGCTTGTCAAAGAGATGGCGGGCGACCTTGGTCTGATCTGCGCCCAGGAGGCCGGCTTCGACAGAGTTTACGTTTTCTCTTACGACTGGCGTCTTTCCCCGATGGATCTTGCCAGCGAGTTCAACGATTTCCTGCATGATACCGTTATGAAAGAGACCGGCGCGAGCAAGGTCAACATCATTGCGGAAGGCATGGGCGCCAACGTCACCAGCGCGTTCATGAGCAAATACGAGCAGAAACGCGGTTTCCAGGATGTCGACAACTACGTCCTTGTGAACTCCGCAGCCCAGGGCACGTCCATCATCGGCGCGCTCTATACCGGCAATATCGACGTGGATCCCAACGGCGTTATCCGCTGGGTCAACGACCGCGCGGACAATATCCCCGTGGCCTTCGGCGCGTGGCTTGCCAACTACATCCTCAACAAAGAGGAAGAAATCAACTACATGGTCACCACCATCGACACCTATCTCATCCATGAGCTGCCGCAGCTGTACGATCAGTATCTCAGAGAGATGCTCTGCTACAACGCGGGCCTCTGGGGGCTGATTCCGTGGACTGCGGACGATGAGTTCTATGAGATGGCGAAAAAGATGATGTATATCGACGGCAAGGGCAACCGTCTTCATATGAACTCGATGCTCGAGCAGAAGATCGACGCTTATCACGATGTGCAGCGCACCGCCGGCGGCATCCTGCAGGAAGCCCAGAGAGAAGGCGTCAAGGTCGCGATCGTTTCCGGCTACAACATGCAGATCCCGCCCTTCTATAACGGTCTTGACGAGAACAAGGGCTCTTCCGAAACCTCCGACGGCATCGTCGACACCAAGTATTCGTCCTTCGGCGCCACCTGCGCTTATCTGAACGACGACTGGGTGGGCAAGTTCCTGATCGAGCAGCGCATCGACGACGGCCACAAGCACACCAACGAAGAGACCGACGACGTCCATAAGATCTCCGTCGACGCTTCCACCTGCGTGCTGCCCGAAAACACCTGGTTCGTCAAGGGCCTGAAGAACAACTATATCCATTCGGACAAGCTGGACGCCTACTATTTCATCTCCTGGCTGGTATTCGCCGACGAGCAGAGAGACGTCCGCCAGAACGGGTATTATCCCCAGTTCATGATGTATGACCGTTTCAACGATAAGCTTTACGGCGTCCGCAGGAACGACGGCGACCGCTTCAATCATTCCGGCGACATCGACCTGAACGGCGTGGTTGATTCCTCCGACGCGCGTCTTGTGCTCCTTGCCGCGGCGAAGCTCGTGAAGCTGACCGGCGCCCGCGCTGTCAACGCCGACGTTGACGGTGACGGCAAGATCACCGCGACCGACGCGAGATGGGTTCTGCGCGCCGCTGCGCAGCTGATCAACGAGGGCGGGTTCCCTGTGAATCAGAAAAAGTAATAAATAGAACTGAATCTACCGCCGGGGACCCGTTCTCCGGCGGTATGCTTGCATATTGATATCATAGAAAAATAATATTTATACATCTTTTTCTCGTGATATCTTGACAAGACAGAGAAAAAGATGTATTATTATGCATAATATTCCGCAGTAAAATGCAGAAAAGGGGAATTGCCAATGAACCATCTTCTGAAGCTCACCGATCTCAGTACGGCGGAGATCCTTGACATCCTCGATACCGCCGACCGGCTGAAGTATCAGAAAAAACACGGGATCGAGCATCATTACCTCAAGGGCAAGGCCCTTGGTATGATCTTCAGAAAATCCTCAACCAGAACGAGAGTCAGCTTTGAGGTCGGAATGTACGATCTCGGGGGGACGGCTCTTTTTTTAAGCTCGCAGGATCTGCAGATCGGCAGGGGAGAGCCGGTGCAGGATACCGCGCGGGTGCTTTCCCGTTATCTTGACGGCATTATGATCCGCACCTTCGATCAGGAGGAGGTGGAGGCGCTTGCCGAGCACGGCTCCATCCCTATCATCAACGGTCTGACGGATTACTGCCATCCCTGCCAGGTGCTGGCGGATCTGATGACCGTTCGTGAACGGAGGGGCGACCTTGCCGGCCAGAAGATGTGTTATATCGGCGACGGCAACAATATGTGCAATTCGCTGATCGCCGGCGGCATCAAAACCGGCATGAAGGTTTCTGTCGCCTGTCCGCAGGAGTACGCGCCGGACGCGGAGCTGATGAAATGGGCGGCGGAGAACGGCGCGTTCACCTGCACCCGGAATATTCTTGAGGCGGCTGCCGACGCGGACGTGCTTTTCACCGACGTGTGGGCGTCCATGGGGCAGGAGAGCGAGGCAGAACAGCGCAAGAAGGTCTTCAAGGGGTATCAGATCAACGACGCGGTGGTCGCAGCAGCGAAACCCGACGTCATGGTGCAGCACTGTCTGCCCGCCCACAGGGAAGAGGAGATCACCGAGAAGGTCTTCGAGGCGCACGCCGACGAGATTTTCGAGGAAGCGGAAAACCGCCTGCACGCGCAGAAGGCGGTCATGGTTAAACTGATGGCATAACACAGATCTGTTTCACAAATACCGGCCCGTTCCGGTATTTGTGAGGCAGTGTTTTCATAGTAGATGAGGAGGATGTAAATGAGCAAAGGATATCTTGTGCTGTCCGACGGCACCGTTTACGAGGGAAAACGGTTCGGCGCCGAATGCGACGCGCTGGGCGAGCTGGTGTTCACCACCGGCATGGGCGGCTATCTTGAGTCGCTGACCGACCCCAGCTTTTACGGGCAGATCGTCATGCATACGTTCCCGCTGATCGGCAACTACGGCGTGATCGAAGAGGACTTTGAAGGGGCGTGCGTGGTCAAGGGCTACGTCGTGCGGGAGAAGTGCGATTATCCGTCCAATTTCCGCTGCCAATATACGCTGGACGAGTATCTGAAGCAGCAGGGCGTGCCCGGGCTTTACGGCATAGACACCCGCGCGGTGACCAAGCACATCCGCGAGGCGGGCGTCATGAACGCGGTGATCTGCGACGAGATTCCGGCGGATCTTGCGTTTGTCCGCGAGTACGCGATCAAAAACCCGGTGCAGTGCGTCACGTCA
>CACYHJ010000311.1 GCA_902774165.1 Oscillospiraceae bacterium | reverse complement strand
AAGCGGCAACGTGTTTCAGTTTAAAGAAGGGACGCTGTATCCGATCCTGCACAATTTTGAACAGAGCGGATATGTGAAGTCCTACTGGGTCGAAAGCGACGGCAGAAACAGAAAGTATTACCGTATCACAAAAAAGGGACGGAACGCGCTTGCCGACGTAAAAGAAGAATGGGAAGCCTATACCGCGGCTGTCGGCAAGGTGATCCACGGCAGCGCAGCCGTTACGGCCTGAATCTGCGGGAGGGGATTGCGATGACCGATGAGATCAAAGGATATCTGGATACTCTGATCCCTCCGAATCTGCCGAAAAAAAGACGGAAGGAGCTGTATGACGAGCTTTCCTGTCATCTGCTTGACAGAGAGGATCGTTACGAAGAAGTCGGCTATTCAAAAGAAGAAAGCCTAAAAAAGGCGGTGGAGGATGTTGGAACCGATCATGAGGTGAATCAATCGATATCGTCTGAATTTGAAAGCCTTTACCATGAAAGGGCATGGTGGGCGCTGATACCGGCGGCTGTCATTCTTTTGATGAACTATTCTTGTTTTTGGTTCGATACATGGGTCACGTCTGCCGACTTTAACGATGAGCCGACGCCCGCAAAAGCGCTGATCAGTTTTGTGATGATTTTCATATGCGCCGGTTTCATCTTCTTTGCGCGGGCGAAGCGTTTCAGAAAAATGCTCGTGGGGACGGCGGTCGCGAATCTGCTTATCGGCGGAACTGTTCTGATCTGCTTTTATCCGCAGGCGGCGCTTTATGCGATTGAAAACGTCGCGTATTATCTGATCGGCAGATTCACGCCGTTTACGGTCCCGAATTACGGCTTTCCGACGCTGTTTATTTACGGTTCCGTCGCATGTACGGTACTCAGCGCCGTTTATTGTATCATTGCCGCAATACGGATCAAAAAGGGTCAGGCGCGCCCGATCGGAAATCTGCGGACAAAAGCGATCGTGCTCGGCGTCTGCTTCGCGGCGGTCACCGTGTGCGTTTGCGTCTTGCTGCCGCGCGCGGAGGCGTTTACCCGCGATTCCCTGAAACAGATGAATATGTATACGACGGAAGAAAGCGAAGCGCTGTCCGGCGGGATCGAACCGAACGCGCCGTATGCGGACGCGGCGGTTTTCCTTACGGAAAAGGTTCGGCATGAGTTATCGATCAGCAAATAACATTAACACGCCGCCCGGGCTGCCGTAAAAAGCAGACCGGACGGCGTTCTGTTTTCGCAGATGCATTGAAGAGAGGAAAGGAAGAGAGAAGTCCTCGGTTTAGATTCATACGTCGCCGAATTTTTCGTTCAGCCATTGCGTCGCGAGGGTATACGCTTTTTTGCCGTTCTGCGACATGTACGAGCTGTGGCCCTCGCCCCGCAGCACCGCCATATCGCTGCCGGGGATGTTCCCGGCAATGTAAAGCGTGTCGCTGACCCACATGATGTCGTTCTGCCCGCTGACGATATAGGCGGGGCAGGAGACCTTCCCGAGATATTCCGGCGTGAGGTCCGGGAGCGTGAGCATCATATCGTTGAGCTTGTCGTTCTCGAAAATGTTTTTGACCGCGACACCGACCGGGAAATAGGGCTTGAAGGTCTTCGGGTGGGAGTTCGCGCCGCAGGAGATGATCGCGCCGGGCGCGTCGGGATATTCCGCCGCAAGGCAGATCGCGTTGATCGCGCCGTCGCTGTGGCCCATCACGACCGGCTTTTCAAGCCCCAGCGCGCCGATGAATTCGGAAAGATCCTTCGCCATCAGCGAATAGGAGATCTCGCCCGGGTCGCCGCTTTTGCCGTGGCACCGGCTTTCGGGCACGTAGACCGTGTAGTCGTTCGCCAGATACTCAGCCGCCTCCCGCAGGGAATCCGCCGAACCGCCGTTGCCGTGAACCAGAATCAGAGCGGGTCCCGCGTTCCCGTAGACGAGGTAGTGCATATTGACCTCGGAGAGCTGAATGAAACCGTCCGTTTCCGGCTCGGTCACCGGCTCCGGCAGGTCCGAAACCTCAAGCGTCTTCGCGTTGTATTTGTCGGGGTGCGCGAGAAAATCGATCTGCGAGACGATCCCGCCGAAGACCAGCGCGAAGGAGAGAAGAATGTTGAGAAACGCCGTCATTTTTATCACCTGTTTTCCGAATTATTGCGTAAAATCTGTTTGTGCGGGCAGCCCGTTTTCCCGCATTAGTGTTTCGACCGTCCTCGCCATCATATAATGCCCCAGATCGTTGGGGTGGGTGCGGTCGGTGGTGCAGATCGCCGGGTCGACGCCGCCGAACAGCGTCCTGCCGTCGATGAAATACACGTTCTTATCGCCGTTTTTCACCGCGTTTTCATAGGTCTCCCGAACGATCGAGACACGTTCTTCCGTCTCGGGCGTGTCGTCCGCGGGGCGGCTCGTCATGATCACGGGGGAGAGGGGATCGAACGAGCGGAAGCGCTTAAAAAACGCCTCGTGCGTGTTCTTCAGGTGCTCGACCGTCGGCGCGTTATGGTCGTAGTCGTAAAAAAATACCGATTTCGGGATCTTCCCGAGAAATTCCGCCAGCTCCGGCTCGCCCTGCGCGTTGCCGGACGCGCCGAAATTATAAAAGTCCGCGTCGAAGAACCGCGAGAGCAGCGTCGGGTAGGCGAGGGGCGTGAGGGTGTGCCCCTGCTGGGTGATCGACGAGCCGTAAAACACGAAGGGCTGTTCGATCCGGTGGGGCGTGGGCGGCAGAAGCGCCGCGCCGTCGCATAAGGATATCCCGATATCCTCCACGGTGGGGTTCTGCGGGAAAAACACCGTGATATCGTTCATCCCGTCGTTGTCGAATTCCGCCGAGATCGTGTCGCTTTGATACGTGTCCCACGAGGTGACCAGTGCGGCGTAGCGCGCGCGGGGATAATCGCCGATATAGGCGTAGGCGGAATTCGCGTGGAAGAACGACATCGCGATATCCGGGTAATTGTTTGAGATCGTGAAAACGACGCGGATCTTTTCGCTGTCCGTGCGAAAGCGCATCCGCGCCCCCACGCTCTTTTGATCCGCGTCCCCGAGGCGCGGGTATTTTTTTATGATTTCCTCCGGGTACCGGCGGAAGCGCCGCGTCCGGTCAAAGCCGTAAAGCCCCTCGATTCGGATATTTTTCTCTGTGTATCGGTAAGTTGTCATAGCTCTCCGTCCCTCCGATGATTTTGCGCCGGGAGTTCATACCTCTATATTATAACAGAATCGGGAAAAAATGCAATCATCCGGACGGGAAATGAATCTGCGGAAATGTTATACAAAACCGAATCTGAAATTTTGTGTATTATTTTCCGTAATATCCGCGCTCATTTTTCGACTTAATATTTGGAACGTTTTTGTCACAAACCCTGCGAAATCAGCGACTTAATATACAGAGGGCGATATCAGATGCTGCAATTCTTTCTTTTTATGATCGAAACACCGGAGGACCGGCAGATGTTCGAGCGGGTCTATCTTGAATTCCGGCAGGAGATGTTCCGGTACGCCGTGAGCATCCTGAAGGACGAGGGCGGCGCGGAGGACGCGGTGCATGAGGTGTTTCTCGGCGTCGTGAAAAACGGCGTGGAGCGGCTGCGGGACGTGGAACGCCGCGGAAAGCTGCGGGTGTATCTGACGGCGGCGGTGCGCAACCAGTGCTTCACCATTCTGAGAAAACGCGGCAGGGAGCTTCCGCTGGAACCGGAAGCGGGCGGTGAGGAAGCCGTCGATCAGACGCGGCAGATCTCGG
>CACYHJ010000310.1 GCA_902774165.1 Oscillospiraceae bacterium | reverse complement strand
GGCATTGAAAGAGTCTGACATCTACAATAAAAAAGCGCTTCGCGCTTTTCCGAAATTATTCATTATTCATTATAAATTATTCATTATAAATTCTGATTTGTCGCGCAGCGATAAATCAGAATTTGAAAGGAGACCCTATGACCGGAATCATCGACGTCGGCGGCGGGATGCGGGGCATCTACGGCGCGGGCGTACTGGACCGCTGTCTGGACGACGGCGTGTCGCTGGACTACTGCTGCGGCGTTTCTGCGGGATCGGCAAACATGTGCGCCTATCTCGCGGGACAACGGGGCAGAAATTACCGTTATTATCACGATTATTCCTTCAGAAAAGAATATATGAGCGTCGACAACCTGCGAAGGAAAGGCGCCTATCTCGACCTGCATTACGTTTATGCCACGCTTTCCAACAGCGACGGCGAGGACCCGCTGGATTATGAGGCGATGATGCGCAATCCCGCGCAGCTGGTGGTGGTCGCCACCGACGCGAAGACGAACGCGCCGAAGTATTTCACCAAACAGGATTTCGGACCGGACCGCTACGAGGTCATCAAGGCCAGCTGTACGATCCCCATCGTCTGCAACACCACGCTGGTGGGCGGCAGAGAATACTTCGACGGGGGGCTGACCGACCCGCTGCCCATCGAAAAGGCGCTGGCGGACGGCTGCGGCAAGGTGGTTGTAATTCTGACCCGGCCGGTGGACTACGTGCCGGACCGCTCCGGGGAGCGGATGGCGCCGCTGATCGACCGGCTGATGAAAAAATATCCCGCGTCGGCGAGGTCCGTCTTTACGCGCCACGACGTTTACGTGAAGCAGCTGGAACGATGCCTTGAACTGCAGAAAGAGGGAAAGGTCCTGATCGTCGCCCCCGACGACACCTGCGGCGTGGACACGCTCAAGCGCACCCCCGAAACCCTGGACGCGCTGTACCGGAAGGGGTATGAGGACGGGGGAAAGATCGCCGGGTTTCATAGAAACCGTAAAATGTGAGATGTGAAATGTGAGATGTGAAATGTGAGATGTGAAATGTGAGATGTCCTATTCCTTTCTGCATTTCACTGTTCACATTTCACTGTTCACATCACTCCGACCAGACAGAAAGGACCCCACGACAATGGCAGAAAAACCGATCCTCCGTTTCCGTGAAAACGGCAGATTCACGATCCTGATGGTCTCCGACTTTCACGCCGGGCGGGACTTCAGCCCGAAGCTGACCGCCGGGCTGGACGCGCTGCTGGACGCGGCGAAGCCGGATCTTGTATTGATCGGCGGCGACCAGTGCATCGTGCAGGATACCGAGGAGGAAACGCGGGATTATCTCGCGAAAGTGCTTGCCCCCATTACAAAAAGAGGGCTTCCCTGGGCGCATGTGTTCGGCAACCACGACCGGGAGCAGCCCATGCCGCCGGAAACCCAGCAGAAGCTCTATGAACAGATTCCGGGCTGCCTTGCCGAGGCGGGGCCGGAGGATCTGCCGGGCGTGGGCAACTACCGGCTCGACGTGCTGTCGTCGACGTCCGACGAGGCGGCCTTTCGTATCTGGGCGCTGGATTCGCAAAGAGAAAATAAAGATTTTATCCCGCAATTCGGCCTCGCGGAGAACACCCGCTTCGTGCTGCCGCATCCCTTCGGCGCGGGCAGCCAGCAGGGCGGCGTGACCTTCCGGCAGGCGGCGTGGTATTACGGCGAGTCCGTGCGGCTGGAGCGGGGGTGCGGGAAAAAAGTCCCCGCAATCATGTTTTTTCATATCCCGCCCATCGAGGTCAACCTGATCGACCGGAACCCCGAGCAGACCCACGCAATCGGCTCCCGGCGCGAGAGTCCGGGCTGCTGCGAGCTGAATTCAGGCGTCTTCATGGCGTGCCTCGAACGGGGCGACGTAAAGGGGATTTTCTTCGGCCATGAGCATTTAAATGATTTTTCCGGAGAATATTGCGGGATAACCCTTGCATATGACGCGGCGCTGGGGTATAATATGTCAGCGCACGACGACCTGCGCGGCGGACGGGTGATCGAGCTGGACGAAAAAACCGGGACCTTCGACACTTACAGCCTCAAGCTGGTCGACCTGATGGGAAAGGACGCGCTGCGGGACCCCGACTATTTCGAAGGCGGCTGCCGCTACTTCTTCCGGGCGCTTCCCTGAGGCGGATAAATATGACGCGAAACGGGTCAAATCTTACCTTCATGCGACAGAGTGAATATTTTATGATAGCATTATCATAGGATATGATAAGAAAGGGGCGTTTCCCTATGAATCGCGGCAATACGATTTTCAAAAAAACCATGTTCCTGTTCGGCAGGGCGCTGACGCTGCTGGCGATCCTGACCACGGCGGTCTATCTGCTCTGGTACTCCTGTTACCCGGTGTATCACCTGCTGTCAAGAACGCCGGGGCTGTCCGTCCTGTTTTTCGACGACGCGATCATCCTCCCGCTGAGCGTGAGTTTCGCGGCGGTCACGGCGGTCGGGATCCTGAATCTTCTGTGCTACAAAAAAGAAGTGCCGGTCTACGACCATTTTCTCAGCCTGATCCAGATGCCGCTGCTGGTGTTCGGCAGCCAGATCGTGACGGACTGCGTCGACAAGGCCTACGGCGACCGGTTTTCCCTCTGGGACAACCTGCTTCGCTTCGGCTCCGGCCAGGCGACGGCGCAGATCGTGATGATTCTCTATTTTCTGATCCTCGCCGTGTTTTCCGCGGCGCTGATCCACAGCACCTTCCGGTACGCCGCAGGGAAAACGCGCCGGAAGAAGAAGACGGAAGAGCAGACGACGGGCGCGGGCGACCTTGCCGCCTGAGAAACCGGCCGTAACGGTGATATTTCGATGAAGATAAAACAATGGGGTATCGCGGCGGCGCTCCTCTGCGCCGTCTTGTGTTCCGTTTCCGCCCGCGCGGCGGACGGCGGGACAATTTTCCGGTTTACCGAGCCGAAAACGACGGTGACGCTGACCGAAATCAAAACGAACGACGCGCTGTGCGTCTGCCCCGTCGACGTTCACGCCGACGCAAACGCAGACGGCAGGACAAGCTCCGCCGACGCGCGGGCGATCCTGCGCTTTGCCGCGCGGCTCGATCCGCCGCCCTCAGAGGCCGGATCGGCGGATCTTTCCGGCGACGGAAAAGTGAACACCGCCGACGCGCGGATGCTGCTGCGTTTTTGCAGCGGACTTGACGATTACTACCGTACGCAGACCGGGGCGGTCCCCTCCGGCGTCTATAAAAAAGCGGACGGCTCGGTCTTTGTGCTCAACCGGTACGGCGCGGCGGCCACCGGGCTGCTGACCATGGACGGCGCCGTCTACTGTCTGCAAAAAGGGACGGCTGTCACCGGCATGACGGAAATCGGCGGCGACGCCTATTATTTCCTGCCGGACGGCGCAGGCGCCGAGGGCGACGTCAAGGCCGGCGGCAAAACGGTTTATTGCGTCGGCGGGAAGCTGTATACCGGCGCGCGCAGGACTGCCGGCGGCACGCTGTATTACGTCCGGGGCGTCCCGGCGGAAGGCGACGTCAGGGTCGGCGGCAAAACGATTTTCTATAAAAAAGGAATCCCCTTCACCGGTTACCGGGACACGGCGAAGGGCAGTCTGTATTACGTCTCCGGCGCCCTTGCGGAGGGCGACGTCCGCGTCGGCGGGAAAACGGTTTATTTCGTAAAAGGCGCGGCGTACACCGGCTACCGGAAAAAGAACGGGCAGGAGCTGTATTACGCCGGCGGCGTCCCCGCCA
>CACYHJ010000309.1 GCA_902774165.1 Oscillospiraceae bacterium | reverse complement strand
GTCAGACCGGCGGAATAAACCTCGTTGAGGGCGGAGATCACCGCCGCGGCGTCCGCGCTGCCGCCGGCAAGACCGGCGCCGCTGGGGATGCGTTTGACGATTTCGATCCTCGCGCCGGCGTCGATGCCGGTATACTCCGCGAAGCGAAGAACGGCTTTATACGCCGTATTCCGCCCGTCGCAGGGAATCGTGAGGGCAAGCCCGGGCTGTTTTTTCAGCGGCCCGTCGATCGAGACGCTCAGGGAGATTTCCTCCTGCGCGCTCACGCGGACCGTGTCGCACAGGCTGACGGACTGCATTATCGTATAAATGCCGTGATATCCGTCCGGAAAAACGCCGTTCAGGTCGAGCAGCAGATTGAGTTTTGCAGCTGCCTGTCTGATCGCCGTCATTCGATAGAGTCCTCCGCATCATGAGAATTGTACTATAAGTTTAACACATCCCCATAGCAAAGTGCAAGCACAAATAACGAAAATTTTTCACAAATATTTTGTCGAAAATACACAAACCGATAAAAAAATATTTTATCCCCGTCCCGATTATTTCAAATTCACCCTTGAAAAATTCTCCGGGCAATATATAATGTAATTAATATATTGAACCCGGAGATGACCCCTATGAACAACTGCCTGCTGGTTGACACGCACCTGCATTCCGACAACTCCCCCGACGGACATCATTCCGCCATGTTCATCTGCGAATCCGCGGCGGAGAAAAATCTGAAGGCCATCAGCTTCACCGACCACTGCGAGATCGACGTGTTTTATCAGGACCACTACGACCGTTCCACCGTGCAGTCCTATTTTGAGGTGCTGAAAGCGCGGGACGCGTACCGGGGAAAGCTGGTGGTTCTGCGGGGCATCGAGCTGGGCGAGCCGACCTACAACCTTGCGCTGGCGGAAAAGGTAATCTCGCGGCTGGATTACGACATTGTGATCGGGTCGCTGCACAACCTGCGGGGGCTGCAGGATTTCTACTATATGGAGCATTTCACCGTGGAGGAAACGAAGCGTTATCTCACGGAATACTACGACGAGCTGATCCGCATGGCGGACTGGGGCAGGTTCGACACCATGGCGCACATCACCTATCCCCTGCGGTATTTTTACAGCCGCAGCGGCATCAGCGTGGATATGAACGAGTATAAAAAGCAGACGGACGAGCTGTTTTCCCTGCTGGCGGAAAAGGAGATCGCCCTGGAGATCAACACCGGCGGGCTGCGGCAGCCGCTGAACAAGCTCTCGCCGGAGGCGGACCTGATCAAGCGGTTCCGGGAGCTGGGCGGTAAATACGTCACCTTCGGCTCCGACGCCCACTACGTGGAGCACCTGGCGAAGGACTTCGACAAGGCGGCGGAGGCGGCGAAATACGCGGGCTTCGACTGCTGCGTGTTCTTTCAGAACCATAACCCGATGGAAATTCCGTTTTAAGAGCTTCGGCGGCAACATCTCACGTTTCACATTTCACTGTTCCCCGTTCGCCAATCACAGCTCAACCGCACCCCGCGAAGCGTCGCTTCGGCGGCAATTTCACATCTCACCGAAAAACGCCCCGCGGAATTTCCGCGAGGCGTTTGTTTATTCTCAATCAGAAATCAACTTCGGTGTCGTAGTAGCAGCACTTGAGCAGCTTCTCCATCTCCTCCACGGAGGGCTGACGCGGGTTGGAGCCGGTGCAGGCGTCGGCGATGGCGTTGACGGCGATGTCGTGCAGTCTCTCAAGGAAGACGTTCTCGGGAACGAAGCCCTGCTCGACAGGATAGCTGTCCGCGCCGTAATTCTTGATACAGTGCGGGATGTTCAGGTCGTCGTTCATCTTGCGAAGGTAAGCGATCAGGGCGGCGACCTTGTCGTCGTCGGAGGCGCTCTTGTCGCAGATGCCCATGTAGTCGACGATCACGCCGTAGCGCTTCTTCGCGGTTTCGTCCTTCGCGTTGAAGGCGATGACCTTGGGCAGATACATGGCGTTGGCGGCGCCGTGGATGATATGCGCGCCGTAATCGGCAAACACAGCGCCGGTCTTGTGGGCCATGGAGTGAACGATGCCCAGCAGCGCGTTGGAGAACGCCATGCCGGCAAGGCACTGGGCGTTGTGCATTCTGTCGCGGGCGGCCATGTCGCCGTTATAGGACGGGACGAGGTCGTTCATGATCATCTCGATGGCGTGGATCGCCAGCGGATCGGTGTAGTCGCAGTTGGCGGTGGAAACGTACGCCTCGACCGCGTGGGTCATGGCGTCCATACCGGTGTGCGCCACCAGCTTCTTGGGCATGGTCTCGGCAAGCTCGGGGTCGACGATCGCCACGTCAGGCGTAATCTCGAAGTCGGCGATGGGATACTTGATGCCCTTGCTGTAATCGGTGATGATGGAGAAGGCGGTCACCTCGGTCGCAGTACCGGAAGTGGAAGAAACCGCGCAGAAGTGCGCCTTTTTGCGCAACTCCGGAATGCCGAAGACCTTGCACATATCCTCAAAGGTGCAGTCCGGATATTCGTATTTGATCCACATGGCCTTCGCCGCGTCGATGGGCGAGCCGCCGCCGATGGCGACGATCCAGTCGGGTTCAAATTCAAGCATCGCGTCCGCGCCGCGCATCACGGTCTCCACCGATGGGTCGGGCTCGATGCCGTCGAAAATGCGGACCTCCATGCCGGCTTCCTTCAGATACGCCTCGGCTCTGTCGAGAAAACCGAACCGCTTCATGGAGCCGCCGCCCACGCAGATCATCGCTTTTTTGCCTTTGAAGGTCTTCAGCGCCTCAAGGGAGCCTTTGCCGTGGTAAAGGTCGCGGGGTAAGGTAAAACGTGCCATAAGTATTTCCTCCGAAAATAATAATAACCGATTCACGCCGGGATCTGCGGGCTCACTCGTTCACCGGTCAAGATCATTATAATATTTTTTTATCGATAATTGATTGCTATATAGAATAATAGTAAATTAATTCTGTTTCAGCTGCGCGATCTCATAATTTTTTCATCTTCCGCAGCTCCGACGCCGCAAACGGCACGGACAGGGCGAAGGTGCACACGTCGGCGACGGTCTGGGTGATCTCCACGCCGGTCAGGCCGAAGAAGCGCGGCAGGATCAGGATCGCGGGGATAAAAAACAGGCCGTTGCGGGCGGATGCGGTGACGGAAGCCTTCAGTCCCCTGCCCATGGACTGCAGCATCATGTTCGTCATCACGATTCCGGCGTGCAGCGGCAGCACACAGGACTGAAAACGCAGCGCCGCCTGCCCGACGGCCACCACGTCCGCGTCGTCGCGGAACAGGGAGACGATCTGCGGGGCAAAAATGAAGCAGCCCACCGCGATGCAGGTGAGGAACACCGTGCCCCATTTCACACAGAACCAATAGCCCTCCCGCACCCGGTGCTTCAGATTCGCGCCGTAGTTGAAGGAGCAGACGGGCTGATAGCCCTGACCGAAGCCGATCAGCGCGGAGGCCAGCAGCATCATCACGCGGGTGACGATGGACATGCCGGCGATGGCCGCGTCGGCGCCGAACTGCCCCGCCGCCCGGTTGAGCAGCATGGTGGAGGCCGCTGCGAGGCCCTGCCGCAGCAGGGAGGGCGCGCCGCCGTTGATGATCTCAAGGATATAATGAGCGTTGATGCGGACGTTTTTGACACTCAGGCGGATATTCTCGCCCCGGGTGCTGCCGAACAGAAGGATGCCGAAGCTGATGATCTGCCCGCAGACCGCACAGACGCGGTGGCAGATTCCCGGCTGTCCCACGGC
>CACYHJ010000308.1 GCA_902774165.1 Oscillospiraceae bacterium | reverse complement strand
AAGCATTACAACAAAAATCGCTAAAAGGGCTATAAATACCTTGTAATCGACTGCTATAAACGATGCAGCTCCCACAAGAACGCCCTTTCCGCCCTTAAATCCGTAATATATCGGAAAAACATGGCCGATTATCGCAAAAAAACCTGCGATATATCCGATATAATGAGTATCATTTCCGGGCATCAAGCCTGCCTGCAAAAGGTGACAGAAAAGCCTTGCAAGAGCAACTGCTATAATACCCTTTAAAAGGTCGCCTACAAGCGTGAGCAGAGCGCAGTTCTTTCCTGCACATCTCAAAGTATTCGTAAGACCTGCATTCTTGCTGCCCATATCACGGATATCTCTGCCTGTCATCATTCTGACGACGATTATGGAGAAATTGAGACTTCCCAGAAAATAACCTAGACCTGCACTGATAAGTATTGCAAAAAACACCTTCATTATTTATCATTCCCTCCTCTTTCACGGACTATGAAGCGGACAGGAGTTCCCTCAAGTCCGAATGTAGAGCGTATTTGATTTTCAATGTATCTTCTGTAGGAAAAATGAAACAAATCTGCTCTGTTTACAAATGTAACAAATGTGGGTGGTTTGGTAGAGGGCTGAGTCATATAGTATATCTTCAGTCTTCTTCCCTTATCCGACGGAGGCTGTACTCTTGTTGTCGCATATGCAAGGACGTCATTAAGCATACCTGTCGAGATCCTCATACTGTTCTGCTCATAAACATACTTGATAAGCTCATAGAGCTTGTTGATACGCTGTCCTGTCTTTGCAGAAATAAATACAAAAGGAACATATGACATAAAGCTGAAATCATTTTCAAGCTTTGTACGGAATTCCTGCATTGTCTTGTCGTCCTTTTCCACAAGATCCCACTTGTTTACAGCAACGACACAAGCCTTTCCCTGTTCGTGTGCATAGCCTGCAACCTTGGAATCCTGCTCGGTGAAGCCCTCGGAAGCGTCAAGCATTATAACGCACACATCTGCACGGTCAACAGCCATATAAGCTCTGAGAACACTGAAATGCTCAACTTTCTCGGTAACTTTAGACTTTTTGCGTATTCCGGCAGTATCGATAAACACGAATTTTCCATATTCGTTCTCGATAACGGTATCCGTTGAATCACGGGTTGTTCCTGCAATATCAGAAACTATAACCCGCTCTTCGCCTGCAATTTTATTGATAAGAGAGGATTTTCCCGCATTAGGCTTGCCTATTACAGCGACCTTTATATGGTCCTCGTCATATTCGGTCTCTTTGCTGTCAGGCAGACTTTCATAGACCTTATCCAGCATATCTCCAGTTCCGTGACCGTGTACAGAAGATATCGGATACGGGTCACCAAGTCCGAGATTATAGAATTCATAAAGCTCCAACGGTGGGTCTCCGAGATTATCCACCTTATTTACTGCAAGAACAACGGGTTTACCGCTTTTCAGAAGCATCTGCGCAACTGCATAATCGTCAGCTGTTACTCCGCAGCGTATATCTGTAACAAATACGATAACGTCGGCTTTTTCAATGGCAAGCTCGGACTGCCTTCGCATTTGTGCGAGAATAACGTCGTTACTGTCAGGCTCGATACCGCCTGTATCTACTACCATGAACTCCTTGCCGCGCCACTCGCATTTTGAATAGATACGGTCTCTTGTAACGCCCGGAGTGTCTTCAACTATTGAAAGACGCTGTCCGATGAGCTTGTTGAAAAGCGTTGATTTGCCAACATTCGGACGTCCTATAACAGCAACTATCGGTAATGACATTGCTTTGCACTCCTTTCTCTCTTTACTTCATTAAAAATCTGAGTATCACTGCCAGCCATAAATGGGCAGGATAGAATATATAGAAAAACCACTTTGAAAACTTCGGGAATCTGCCTTTTTTGCCGTTGTAAAAGACAGTCATCAGCACATAAGCCGCTGCAAAATCAAAAATATGCACAACTGTCGTTTCAAGCTTGATAAGCGAGAATCCGTCCATATACAGTGGAATATTCGTCGTAAGAAGATATACCGTCCATACAGAAGCATACCATATCAGCCTTGCCTTTGGCTTTTCGCGGAAAATATGAAGCCCAAGTACTGTCAGAGGTCCGAAAATCAACCATTCGGAAACAAGCGCCGCCGTTGCTCCGCATATCAGCACAATAAGGGCGATACGCTGCCACAGTTTGAAACGACTCTCCCATGCACACAGAGTAAGAAGCGAAAAAAACAGGGGTGATCCGCCCGCCAGGAATCGCAGATCGTTCTGTTGATCGGACCGTATTCATAGGTACCGTAGCACCAGTGCCAGTAAATGTAGCCCACGTGAGAGGTCGTCACTTCGATCTTCTCGGTTTCGCTCTCCATGCTCTGCACCGGCGTTTTATTGTACTGCGCGTATAACGCGTGGCCGGTATCGAACCCTGCCGGCCAGCCCTCGGCGTAATCAAATTCGCCCGTCTCGGCGACCTGCCACTGGCTTTCCGGCTGCGCGGAACGGTACTGCGTCTTTGACTCGGCAAGAACCGCGTCTTCAGGAACTTTTTCCTCGCTCCATTCCGTAAACAGCGCGGGATCGGTAATCTCGAAAGAATCGCCGCAGCGAGAGCACGTTTTTTTGATTTTTCTTAACTGATCGCACGTCGGAGGAATGACCGTTTCCTCATAGGCGTGCTCAAGCGCGGGGATCTCGGTCTGTTCCGTCAGGACAGCGCCGCAGACGGAGCATTTCTCACCGTCCGTCAAGCCCGGCTCGGTGCATGTCGCCTCAAATCCGGGAATCGTCTCAGGCGTATGAGCCGTTACGATCGGAATCGTTACCGCCGTGTTGCCGTTGATCGTTCCCGCGTATTCCGCAGGTCCGTCCAGCCTCCAGCAGCCGGAGACGTTCACGTCGACCACCCGGTAGCCCGTTCCGGCACTGACTGCGTTGTTATAATAATCGCGGACGTTATCCGCGGCAAGACCGTCGCCGAGATACACGTCGAACGTCACTGCGTCATGACCGTCGAGGAAAGCCTCGCTGTCGGCAGTGATATTGACGTCTAAAGAATAAGTAAGATTATTGACAAGATGGATATACGACGGATTTGTCGGCCGATAAGCGGTTGACAGTCCGATACTACCGAACGTATTCGTATACAGCCCTGTAGAAAGGTTCAAATACCCTTCAGAGTACCTTTCTTTACAACTTTTATTTCCATAGTAATTGGACTCGGAAAGATAAAGAATGCTTCCCTCGACCCGTTCGACATACGCTACATGGCCGTAAGTTCCACCCGTCCAGACAGCGATCGAATCCGCAGTAGGAGTAGAATTGACATTATAACCTGCTCCCGCAGCGACGTCAGCCCATGTTTTGGCGTGACCGCGGCAAGGCAGATTAATCCCGAATTTTTCGTGCGCTCTGCCCCATGCGTACCACGTACACTGACCTTTTAGTCCCGACTGAAAAAACGGATTCGACTTTGCGTATGACGTTGAGTCGAGGTTGACGCCGTAATTCCCGATCGCAACCGCTGTGATCAGCCCTCCGGACAGCATTCCGCCAGAGAGCATTAAAGCAAAAACGATCAACAGGGAAACACATCTGTAAAAGACACGATTTGTTTTCACGCAGGCAACCTGACGGTTGTCAAGGAGAATCTGTGCAAGATGACGGAACAAAGATCAAGCAAGACGCGCATTCGTATTTGTGCGGTGTTGCCTTAAATAAACAGACTCCAAATTCTTTCTGTTTTTATTATTATAGCACAATCTCAATATGTAATTCAAGATCTTTTTACAATATAAGCAAATCAAACACCTGTTTCTGTCACCGAAAAAACAGAATCTCCGCCGAAAAGACGGAGACTCTGTCGAAAAAACAAAACATTCAAAAAAAGGCAAGCAGGCTGATGATACGGAAAAACCAAAAAATCTAACAGTGATCCCGGATTACTTCACACTCCCGGCGAACCGTTCGAACTGCTTCATCCCCTCGGGCGTTCTCGCGAACACGCCGCACTGCTCCAAAATCTGGGAGAATACAAGCCCGATCTCGTCGCGCAGAATCTGATCCACGTTCGTCCGGTCGATCTTCTCATACTTCGCGGAGAATTCCTTCACCCACGCGGCGTGCTTTTCGATCAGCGGGTCGGCGGTGATATCTTTCCCCCCGACGATGGCGTCGGCGAGCGCCGCCATCTCGGTTTTCAGGCGCGAGGGCAGCACCGCAAGGCCCATGACCTCAATCAAACCGATATTCTCGCGCTTGAGGTGGTGGTGTTCCGGGTGGGCGTGGTAGACGCCGTCCGGGTACTGCTCCGTTGTGATATTGTTGCGCAGCACAAGGTCGATCTCAAAGTCCTCTCCCCGCTTGCGGGCGATGGGGGTGATGGTGTTGTGGGGCGTGCCGTCGGTCTCGGCGAAGATGAACGCTTCTTCATCGGTGTAGGCGCGCCACGCGAGAAGGATCTTGTCCGCAAGATCCACGATGCGGTCGGTATCTTTGCCGGAAAGGCGGATCACGGACATGGGCCACTTGACGATACCGGCTTTGATATCGTCGTAACCGTCAAAACGCAGCGCCTTTTCCACCGGCGCCTTCGCCATGGCGAACTCATAGCCGCCGCCCTGGAAATGCTCGTGGGTGAGGATCGAGCCGCCGACGATGGGCAGGTCCGCGTTGGAGCCGATGAAATAATGGGGGAACAGCTTGACGAAATCGAACAGCTTGCGGAACGCCGAGCGGTCGATGACCATGGGCACGTGCTCGCCGTTGAAGGCGATGCAGTGCTCGTTATAGTAAACGTAAGGAGAATACTGCACGAACCACGCCCCGCCGTCGATGGTCAGCGGGATCACCCGATGATTCTCGCGGGCCGGGTGATTGAGTCTGCCGGCGTAGCCCTCGTTCTGGGGGCAGAGAAGGCACTTCGGATAGGCCGTCGAGCCGGTCGGCTTCGCGGTGCGCGCCGCGGCGATGGCCTTGGGGTCCTTTTCGGGCTTTGAAAGATTGATCGTGATGTCGATATCGCCGTATTCGGTTTTCGTGACCCATTTGATATCGTTCCGGATGCGGTAACGGCGGATATAGTCGCTGTCCTGCGAGAATTTATAATACCAGTCCGTCGCTTCCTTCGGGGATTTTTCATACAGAGCAAAGAAGGTTTCTCTGACCTCGGAGGGACGGGGCATCAGGCAGTTCATCAGGCGCGTGTCGAAAAGATCGCTCGCCGCAATGCCGTCCTCGATCACGCCGCGCGCGCGGGCGTCGTCGAGCAGCGTTTTCAGGATCTCTTCCAGCGGCGCGTCCGCAGCCACGCCCGTCTCGAGCGTATCCAGCTTCATGCAGTCGAGAATGAGATTGGTCGCGTAGATTCTGTCAGCGTCAGCGCACAGGCCGGTCTTTACGCCGTATTCGACAAGGGAGACGATTGCGTCAAATGTGGTCATGGTTCTTATCCTTTCTCATAAAGAGGTTATTCTTCAAATTTTTCCCGGTTGATCCACAGACCGAGGGCGGGATTCGGGATGAAATAGATTTCCTCGCCGTCGACCGTGTTATAACCGTAGTTCAGCTTCTGCGGGTCGTATTTTTTCGCCGTTTCGTCGTAGTCCGCGGCGTTGAAGCCCACGGAGGCGATCTCTTCCTGCGTGATCTCCTTCACCGCGTAGGTAATCGAAAATCTGCCGTCCGACGAGCCGTGGATCAGGTGCGCCGCCGCGCCCATATTTTCGCGCAGGTCGGTATTTTCCGGTTTTTTGAACT
Organism: Oscillospiraceae bacterium; assembly: GCA_902774165.1. Taxonomy (GTDB): domain Bacteria; phylum Bacillota; class Clostridia; order Oscillospirales; family Acutalibacteraceae; genus RGIG2774. Next base: position 1,412 of record CACYHJ010000308.1, on the reverse strand, counting down.
CTTGGATGATCAGCTCCCCGCCGTCCGCCATGGCCATGCGCGTGCGGTAAACGGCTTTATTGCCCAGCCACGTGCTTTTGAATTCGCTCGGGTCGAGATACACCACGCATTTTTTCAGGCCGTGCTCCACAAAGTCGATATTCTTTTCCTGCGCCAGCTTGACGGCGTTGGTCAGGCAATCCCTGCCCTCGCCGATAAAGAGGCCGTGGGTATGGATCTTCCCGCCGGGCGCGGTGGTGACCGTCAGCACGAACAGGATCGGGCGGTCCTTCAGAAAATGCTCCATGCCGTAGTCGAAGATCCGGCGAACGGGCGTGTAATCTTTGCCCATCATGCGCTCCATGCCGTAGACCGCGCCGATCATGTGCGAGCGGTTGATCATCTGACTGCCGCCCACACCGACGAAGAGATTTTTCGCGTGGTTCGCCATGCCGATGACCTCATGCGGGACCACCTGACCGGGCGAGATGATCAGATCATAGCTTTCATCCATCACGAGGCGGTTGACCTCCGCCGCCACCGGCTCGGTCCAGAGCCCTTCGGTGATTTCGGAGACGAAGTCCGCCGGGACCTCGCCCAGCTTTACGACGTCGGTGCGCCAGTTGTGCACGAGCATCCGCTCAAAGGGCACGTCGCCGAACATGGCGTTCCACTGCTGCTCCGTTACGGGCACGTGGGTGCCCAGCGCGGGCATGATATCCACCTGAACGCCCCGTTCGGTCAGCGCATGGTAATACACGTTGGTGATAAAGCCCGCGTTCGAATGGAAGCGGGTGAAATCCGGCGGCAGAATCAGCACCTTTTTCAGCGCCCGCCCCTCAAGCGAGGCAAGAAGCGCTTCTTTGATCTGCTCCGGCGCAAGGCCGGCTTCCGTCCGGGCAATACAATAGATATCCTTCATCATTCTTACTCCCAAAGAAAACGGTTCATCGCCTTCGCGACGCCGCTGTTGTCGCAGTGGTCCGTCACACAATCCGCCGCCTGCCGGACCTGCTCGCAGGCGTTGCCCATGGCGACGCCGATCCCGGCGGCGCGCAGCATGGTGATATCGTTGAGATCGTCGCCGAACGCCATGGTTTCCGAAACCGGAATATTCAGATACGCTGCGAGCTTTTGCAGCGCGGTCCCCTTGACGGCCTCCCGGCTGTTGAACTCGATGTTATTGACAATCGAGGACGTGACGAACAGATCCGGGAACTCCCCGGGCAGGGATTCCAGCATCCGGGAACGCAGCTCCATATCCGCAAAGAAGATCTGGATTTTCTGCACTCCCTGCGAGCGCTCCCGCAGCAGGGCTTTCAGCTCCGGCACAGGGGTGCGCAGGTTGCGGATCATCTCCAGCGTATGGACGTTCTTCGTATATGCTTCCGCCGCGTCGTAGAATTTCCGCGTCATCCAGCCCCAGCCGTTTT
>CACYHJ010000307.1 GCA_902774165.1 Oscillospiraceae bacterium | reverse complement strand
ACGCTGCCCTTCTTCACGAAGATCGGCGAAGAACCGAGGTCGTGTGATACCGTGAGCGTTGCGGGCCCTGTAAAGGCTTCGCCGCTCCACACGTCAATCCATTCGCCGTCGGGCAGGAACACGTCGCGTTTGCACGCACCGTCGCTCAGCACGTCAAAATAGATGTGCGCATGGTTGTTGCCGTCAAAATATTCCGCGCGGATGGTGTGGGTGGAATTCGCGGGCAGTTTTTCGGTCGTGAAGGTCTTGTCATACACATCCCAGGCGTCGATCACGAGCTCGCCGTCGATCCACAGGCGGAATCCGTCGTCGCTCATCACGCGGAAGGATACCGGCTCGTCGCCCACGTGGATCTCACCGCTCCAGCGGGCAGTGAAATAATCCGAAACGCTCAGCCCCTCCGGCGCGTCGAAAACCCAGTCGTGCCGGATCGAGGGCTCGTATTTCACCACCTCCGGCTCGCCGGAGAAGTCCTCATTGGCGAAGTATTCCGCCAGAAGTCCCTCATGCCCGCCGCTGGTGAACGTATAGTCTTCGGCGGGCGAACTCACTTCGGCCATCGGCGCGACAAGAATGCTGTCGCCGAGCAGGTACTCGTCGTTGCGGCTCGCTTCCTCATACTGCGGATAATCAATATCGAGCCGCCGCGCGATCGGCAGACCGGTCTCGTAATTCTCGTGGGCGAGGGCGTAGAACAGCGGCAGAAGACGGTAACGCATATCGATATAAGTATGCGCCACGTCTTCCAGCTCTTCGCCGTAGAGCCAGGGCATGCGGGAATAGGGCTTCGTGCAGTGGACGCGCATGATGGGCGAGAGCGCGCCGTACTGCAGCCAGCGGGCGTACTGATCGCTGTCGACCTCGTTGGTGTGTCCGCCGAGATCCGCGCTCACGTAAGGCAGGCCCATCCGCGCGCCGCCGTAGACCGCGTTGTAAATCTCTTTTTCAAGCGAGGCGGCGTTCGTCCCGATATCGCCGGTCCACTGCAGCGAATAGCGGTGCGCCGCCAGCTCGCTCGCGTATTCGAGATTGCCGTTGCCGATGCCGTCCACGTTCGCCATGATCGCCGGCCGGCGGGCGTATTCGCCCTGTTTGACCGATTCGTAATAATTCTTCGTGATCTCATAAAAGGCGTACATGCCGGAGGTGTAGATCGACAGGTCGTCGTCCACGGGCTTGAGCCCCGTCCACCAGTTGCGGTCGTACCACCACCAGTCAAGCCCCTGCTTCAGCACGCTTTTCAGGTTCCGGTTGCGGTAGATCACCTCGGCCAGATCCAGCAGATTCTTCGTGTTCCCCATGGGCTCCGGATGGTCGTTGAAGATCAGCGACACGCCCTTTGCGTGGGCGGCGTCGGTAAAGCGCTTCATATTCGGGAAATCGTTCGTGTTCACCTCATAGCCGGTGCCGCTCTCCGCGTTGCGCCAGTCGGTGTCGATCACCAGCATATCCAGCGGGTAGCCCCTGTCGCGGTAGTCGTCGATCTGCTGCAGGGCGGTTTCCTCGGTATATTCATAATACCGGGAATCCCAGAAGCCCAGCATGGTCAGCGGCAGCATCTCGCTTTTGCCGGTCAGGTCCGTGAAATCCTTCATGAAGGTCCGGTAATCGCCGCCGGGCAGGAAGACGAACACATCCTGCGCCTTGTTGCCGAGATCCCAGCCGTTATACGCCCGCGAAGCGTCCGGGGCATACCCCGCTTCGGAGGGAATCACCCGCGGGTTGTCGCAGAAATACCAGCTTTTCAGCCCGTCGGAGGGCGAGGGCAGAAAGACCTTCGTATCGGTATCGCCCGCGAAACGCCACAGCTCCGTCCCTTCCGGGTCTGTGATATAACACCCCTGCGCGCTCTCGGCGCCGACGGGCAGATAAACCGTGTAACGCTGCGTCCCGATCACCCGGAAGCCGTCCGCCGCAGCGTCGGTATAAGTCACTTCGTCCCAGCCCGTGCGCTTCTGCACGGTGAAGGAGGGACGGTTCTCAAAGCCTCTTGGCCCCTCGGTCTCGATGCGCAGGAGGGTGTCGCTCAACAGCTCGACGCGCACCTTGTTCTCGATCACGTAAGACGGCATGCCGTCCTCGTATTTTTTCGGGTTGTATTTCGCCTTCAGCGGCAGGCCGAAGAAGGAGAAAAAGGTCATCAGCGCAGCCAGGATTGTGCAGAGAATTTTGAACATACCGGATCACTCCTTATTCTTTCTGATAAAACTATATCATTTTATCCGTCAGATTGCAATATTTTTATCGATTCTTGACAAAAAGATTCCATCCGCTATAATGGGATTATAACACATAGAAAGAGGGCGCCCGCATGTCTGTTCCCGCAAAAAAAAGAAAACCTCCGCTGTTACTCAACGTGCTGACCGGCGCGCTGCTGGGCGGCTTTCTGTGGCGGGTGCGGGGCACCCACGGCTGGGGCTCCTCCTGGGGACTGCTGAACGCGGGCTTTCTGCTGACGCTGTTCCTGACCGCCGCGCTCGGCAGAAAGAAAAAACCGTCAACCCCGCTGATCGCTCTGACAGCGCTGTCGTTTATGCTGACCTCCCCCGCCTGGGGCACGCTGCTGGAGCAGATCACCGGCGTGCTGCGCCTGACGTTGCCGGAGGGCGGGACGAAGGATTATCTTATCAGCCCCCTGAGCGGCATCGCGATGATGCTCTGCATGGGCTTCGGCCTTGCGGGGGCTTTCGGCGTCATGCTGGGCGGGTGCTTCTCGGAAAAGCGGTGGCGGGTCCGGGATTATGTCGCCGTGGCGGCGGTCTTGCTGATTGTAACCTACGCCGCCAAAGCGACGCTGGCGCATCCGTTCGTGAAGCTCGCTCAACCGCAGGCGGCCGCGGCCTTTGCCGACGGGCTGAAGGAGGCGGGAAAAGACCCGGACGTGTTCAAAGCGTATCTCGCTCACTTCAATTCCGACCCGTGGGCGAAAAAAATCGCCGGCGGCAGGAATTATTACGCCTGCGTCTCGGCGTTTTCCTCCGCGCTGGCCGCAGTCGCCGCGATTTTAACGACAAGATTCTTTGTAAAAGACAAATACGCCGCGAAAACCGGCGCGCTGGTCTGCGGCGCATTCGCGTTTTCGATCACGCTTGCCGATCTGTTTTTCTTCTTCGGCGCCGGCGGATACCGGATGGCGCAGGGCTTTTCTCTGCCGGAGCGCTTCGCCCCCTGGAGCCTGTGGGAGTATTTCACCGGCTTCTTCGCCGGCGGGATCATCACGTTCTTCATCGGCAAAACGGCAAAACCGGAGCCGGAAACGCCCTCCCTGAGCGACGGAATGCCCCGCAAGGCGGGGAACGCGCTGTTCTTTGCGCTGTTCTGCGTGGGCGGGATCGGCCTGAACGCCGTACGCCCCGTTTTGGTGCGGCTGGACGAGTCGAAGCTGATGATTCCCGCGACCGTCGCCGCCGCGCTGACCGTCCTTGCGGTCTGCCTTGTCCTGTGTAAAAAATACGGCGCCCGGTGGGAGAAGATCCCCCTGCCGACGCTGTCCCGCGCCCTGTGCGCAGCCTTCGTGATTTATATTCTGATCCTGTATCTGTTCGTCGGCGAAGGAAATATTGCCTCGATCGGGATGGTTCATAATATTCTTGTGTGCGTCTCCGCCGCGGCGGTTGTCGCAAGGTGCGCGTACAAAAACTGATTTGTCGAGCCGCAAAGCGGCTCGCAAATCAGTTTTTTACGGCAATCGTCAATCGGCATTCGGCAATCGTGTCTGTCAAATAGACGCTCAGCATTATACTTGAGATCATC
>CACYHJ010000306.1 GCA_902774165.1 Oscillospiraceae bacterium | reverse complement strand
CCGCAGGCAACCTGACGGTTGTCAAGGAGAATCTGTGCAAGATGACGGAACAAAGATCAAGCAAGACGCGCATTCGTATTTGTGCGGTGTTGCCCTTGTTATGCATCCTCTTTCGCGCCCAGCTCGTAACTGCCGGCCGCGTCGATGATCTCTCCGTTCAGCCGCAGGCGGAACGGGGTGTTTTTTTGCCCTCTGACGCTGCAGCGCACGACAACGCCGTCCTTCCATTCCGCGCTGACGCGGAAGCCGCCGCGGGCCATCAGCCCGTCAAACGCGCCGTCCTTCCACGCGTCCGGCAGCGCGGGCAGCAGGTCGATGCAGCCGTCGTGGCTTTGCAGCAGCATTTCGACGACGCCCGCCGTGCCGCCGAAATTGCCGTCGATCTGAAACGGCGGGTGGGTGTCAAACAGATTCGGCAGCGTGCAGTTTTTCAGAAGCGCGATCAGATTTTCGTGCGCTGCGTTTCCGTCCGCCAGCCGGGCGAAGAAGTTGATGATCCACGCACGGCTCCAGCCGGTATGCCCGCCGCCGTGAGCCAGCCTGCGTTCAATGGTTTTGCGGGCTGCGGCGAAAAGCTCCGGCGTCGAGCGGCGGATCTGCGCCGCGGGGTACAGCCCGTAGAGCTGGGACATATGGCGGTGTCCCGGCTCCGCCTCTTCAAATTCCTCCGGCCATTCCATGATCTGCCCGTATTTCCCGATGCGAAGGGGCGTAAGGCGCTCCAGCGTTTCACGCAGCGTCTGCGCGAATTCGGCGTCTTCCCCGAGGGCGTCGGCTGCTTCGATGTTGAACTCGAACAGCTCCCGGATGATGCTGGTATCCATGGTCGGCCCCGCGCAGACGTTCACCCGCTTCCCGTCGGTGGGGCTGATGAAGCTGTTCTCCGGGGAACTGGCGGGCGCTGTGACGAGATATCCGCTGCCCGGATCGGTGACGAGATAGGCGAGGAAGAATTCCGACGCGCCCCGGATCTCCGGGTAATACTCCCGCAGGATCCTGTCGTCTCCGCTGAACAGCCACCGCTCTTTGATATGCCGCAGGCACCAGGCGCCCGCCGCGGCAAACGCGCCGTAGACCGGGTTCATGCCCGGCGCGGTGTACCCCCAGGGATTCGTGGTGAAGTGCGCCACCCAGCCGGGGCAGTGATACATGGTCCGCGCGGTATGCTCGCCCGCCTTCGCGATCCGGCGGATCAGCGCGAAGAACGGCGCCGTCAGCTCCGGCAGGTTGCAGGTCTCGGCGAACCAGTAGTTCATCTGAATGTTGATGTTGATATGATAGTCCGCGCTCCAGGGCGGGTTGTAATCCTTGCACCAGATGCCCTGCAGGTTGGCGGGCAGCCTGCCCCGGGAGGACGCCGCTAAAAGATATCTGCCGAAATTGAAATATAGTTCCGCAAGGCCCGGGTCGTTCTCCGCCCCGGCAAGCCGCCGGTCGGTGGGCACGTCCGCCTTTTCGCCGGAGCCGGGCAGGGTGATTTCCGCCCGGCCCAGCAGATCGCGGAAATAGCGCCGCGCGTCCTCTCGTACCGCTTCGCAGCCCGCCGCCATGGCGGCGTCAAGGGTCCGGGCGCAGGTCTGGGCCGGGTCCCCGTCGGTCTCATACCCGGTCGCCGCGGTGATGTAGACGCACAGGTCGCCGCCCTCCCGCCGGGAGCGGATCAGCACCGCGAAGGCGGTGGGCAGAAAGCCCGTCGCGCTGATTTCCCCCGGATCCTGCAGGATCGTCGTTCGTTCCCGCTCATAGCGCAGGCAGACGTTTTCCGGCGCGTCAATGATCCGAACCACGGCGGTGTTATAGGTGGGGGAGACGAAGAATTCCCTTCTGCCGCCGGCGTATTCCACCGTCGCGATCCCCTCGTCCAGCCGCAGCTCCCGGCGGTAGGCGCCGCCGTCCCATTCCGGAACGGTGAGATAGAGGTCGCCCGCCGTCTGATAGCTGCCGAAGGCGCTGTTTTCGTCCGCGTGGCCCTTGCCGCGGCAGACCAGATACCGGTCGCACAGGGCCTGGGCTTCAGAGTATTTTCCCTCAAAGATCAGCCGGCGCATCTCGTCCAGATGCTCAAAGGTCTCCGGGTTGTCGTATCCCGGGAATTCCCAGCCGCTCCAGAAGGTCTCTTCGTTGAGCTGGATCCGCTCCTCGCCGGGGCTGCCGAACACCATCATGCCCAGCCTGCCGTTGCCCAGCGGCAGGGCTTCTTCCCAGACCGCCGCGGGGGCAGAATACCACAGTTTGTTTTCTTTCATCGGGGTCCCTCCGTAGATTTTTATCTCGTGGCGATGCAAAAACCCCATTGACGGGGGAAAGCCTTTTCTTTCCCCGCTCCAATGGGGTCTGTTTTTGTGTGTTGTTTACGCCTTGTCGACGGAGCCGAACAGCTCCATCTTCTCTTTGACGGTGGCGCAGATCGCGTCAAAGCCGGGGGCGAGAAGCTTTCTGGGATCGAAGCCCTTGCCGACGAGGTCCTTGCCCTCTTCGATATATTTTCTTGTGGCGGCGGCAAAGCTGAGCTGGCACTCGGTGTTGACGTTGATCTTCGAAACGCCGAGGGAGATTGCCTTGCGGATCATATCCGCCGGGATGCCGGTGCCGCCGTGCAGCACGAGGGGCATGGTGCCGGTCTTCTGCTGGATCGCGTCCAGCGCGTCGAAACGCAGGCCGGGCCAGTTCTCGGGATATTTGCCGTGGATGTTGCCGATGCCCGCGGCGAGCATATCAACGCCCAGATCAGCGATCATCTTGCACTCGTCGGGATCGGCGACCTCGCCCATGCCGATGACGCCGTCTTCCTCGCCGCCGATGGAGCCGACTTCCGCCTCGATGGAGATGCCCAAAGAGTGGCTGAGGGCGACAAGCTCCTTGGTTTTTTCAATGTTTTCTTCGATCGAATAGTGGGAACCGTCGAACATGATGGAGGAGAAGCCCGCCTCGATGCATTTCTTCGCGCCTTCATAGGTGCCGTGGTCCAGGTGCAGCGCCACGGGAACGGTGACGCCCATGGATTCGATCATCGCCTTGGTCATGTCGGCGACGGTCTTGAAGCCGCACATATATTTTCCCGCGCCTTCGGAAACGCCGAGAATCACGGGGGAATTCAGCTCCTGAGAGGTCTTCAGCACAGCCTTGGTCCATTCCAGGTTGTTGATGTTGAACTGACCGACGGCATAATGGCCGGCCTTTGCTTTGTCAAGCATTTCTTTTGCGGATACTAACATTATTTTTCCTCCTGTGTACAGAATTTTTACAGATATAGTTTACTACAAAGCGCCTGTGAAATCAAGCTGTTTGACCCAAAAATCAGTTCTGTTTGTCCCATGCCGCAAAGCTGTAGAAAACGGTGATCAGAAGCACCGCGACAAACAGCAGGATCATAAAGACGTATGCCGAGCTCAGAGAGAGCAGGCGGATGTCGATCAGCTGGTTGGAATTGCCGAAGATGGACTGGATCGCCTCGCCCAGCACGGACATGCCGCCGGACATTTTGGAAATCAGCTTTTCCCCGAGGATGTCCTTGACCGTGATCGTGCCCTTGATCAGGGGGCTGGCGAAGTTGTTGAAGGCGATATTCATGCCGAACACCGACGCCGCGCCGAGGATCGCGATCACCACCGGCCCCCGGCGGTGTTTGGAGAAGATGCCGAAAAAGAACAGCAGCACCGCGCACAGCAGCGCCACGGCGAACAGCGTGAGAAACGCGATTGCCGGCACCTTCAGCGCGTCCACCACGTTTTCCGGCAGGGACGAAAGGGAAAAGCCGGAGGCGGCG
>CACYHJ010000305.1 GCA_902774165.1 Oscillospiraceae bacterium | reverse complement strand
CAACCTGTTATTCGGCAAAAAACTGCGCGCAGAGCACGCCGTTTTCGGATTCCGCCGTCGTGGGCGAGGTAAATCTACCCTCGGTCAGACGCACCCCGTAGGTAAGGCCGAGATAGGACAGCCGAAGTTCTTTTTCGGCATACGACAGCACGAGCGGACAGTGTTCCTCGGTTCTGCCGATCTTGTTGCGCAGGGTAAAATCACAGGTTCCGGAGATCTGCACGCCGTTTTCCGTCAGGCGGAACGCAAGATCTTTGCCGCGGATCTCACAGCAGCCCTCGCCGACCTCTTCAAATGTGTAACCGTCAAAGGGCAGCGGCGCGCCGGATTCTTTCTCGAAAAGATACAGGCCGGAGCGCACTCCGTTTCCGCTCAGGACAAAGCCGTCCGCCACCGGCAGCGTTTCATACGTCGCTGATTTCGAGGTGCAGACGGTATCTTCATAAGGATCCGCCGCGTTTTCATCAAAGATATGAAGGTCGCGGATCCGGACGGCGCCGTCCTCGGCATAGATATTTATTCTGTAATGCTTTGAATTATACCAGACGGAATTTTTCTTCGGGTCGTCATAAGCGCTGTGCGCAGACACAACAGAAGCGGGAGTGACGGAGTATTTCTCTTTATACCATCTGCCGGTATCCCCCAGACGCTCCGCTTCGATCAGACCATCGCGATGCAGCTGAGCGATCTTCGGGAACTGATACTCAATGCCGTCCTTCATGCCGCTCCACCGGAAGCAGTTCTCCTGCCCCGCCTGAGCGTAGCCGAAGGTCAGACACTCGCCGTTGAAATTTTCCCGGAAGAACCAGTCCACCCATGCCGGGTCGCCGCCGCCTCCCGCGCCGCAGTAAACGGGTTCCAGAGAAATCACCCGTTGCGCCGCGCGTTTTTCACTGTTTACGTCAAGGCCGTAATCATACTGATACACCGGGTCGGAACCAAGCATACGGAAAACCGGCGCGTCGAGCTGGCACTCTTTCTGCTGCGCGGGCATGAAAATATTCTTCGAGGAAGGGTAATACCCCTGCGCCCAATAACCGCCCCAGAGGGTATAGCCGTCGGTTCCGTACTGTTCCTTGCAGTTGCAGACGGCGTCAAGGCCGTAGGTCTCGCAGATATAACGCAGGGTAAACGAATCGCAGAACCAGGTGCCGAACACCCTGGGATAATACCCGAATTCCGCCTTGAAGCGCCGGAAGAACTCGTCGATGATCTTCTTGCGTTCCTCTTTTGTATAACCCATCGGATAGCCGGTGTTGCAGTATTGCTCCCACCTGCTTTTTCCGCGCCAGACAAGCCCGCTCGCCTCGCAGAGGAACTGCTCGATCTCAAACCAGACGCCGATTTCATAGCGCTGCGGATCCAGCGAGCGCATCAGGCGCATATATTCCTCATCCTCAAACACGTCATAAAGAATCAGGAACGTCCCTTTGAGCCCGAGCTCGTCCATAATGCGGATCTGATTGCGGACCGCTTCCCGTTTATCCTCGTCGGAGCCGGGCTCCCGCTCCACCGCGCGGATAAAATTGACGATATTGACGATTTGCCGGTGTTTCATTCTTCTTCCTCCGTTGACAAAGGATCCTGCGGCTCATCCGTCCGGGATTCATTCGTCTGCTCCGGACCGAAGGGCTTCATATCGCCCTGCGGCGGGACGGGCGATTGATTTGCCGGCGAGAACTGCTGCGGATTCTGCGGATCGATCGGCTGCGGCGCACGGTACGGGTATTGCACCTCGTACGCATTCCGCGGATCGGCAGAATTCTGCTGATACTGCTGATACTGCGGTTCGTTATAAGACTGCCCGTAAGGATTCTGCGGACTCTGCGGAGCCGGGCCATAGGAGGCGCCGTAGGGATTGACGGTGCGCATCGCCGGCGCGGGACCGCCGAAATGAAGATATTTGATCTCCTTGAACAGCTCGGCGTCCGAAGCAAATTTATATGGCGCGACAAAGAAGATCGACAGAATACCGCAGGTGATACCGGCGAGCAGCTCCCAGCCGAGGAAAGAAAGATCATAGACGAACGCGTCCCATTTGCGGCCCTGCATCATCTCCTCCGACCGGCGCAGCGCTTCGGAAGCGTCCATATCCGGCGATTCGGCAAGAATATAAGGCACAAGCCGGTAAGCGTAGGTTTTGATAATCCCGGGAACGATCAGAAGAAGACTCCAAAGGAAAATATAAAGGTTCTGCCGGAACATGGTTTTGACGACGTTCCAATAATTCGTTTTAAATGCGAAACTAAAGGCGTCGATTTTCGCGTTCTGCTCGCTGTTCTCAAGGAAGAACCTGCATCCGCCGACCGCCAGCGGGTTGAAGGCGAATACACCGATCAGAATCCCGATCACCACGGCGACAAAAACGACCGCAGCGACAACACCGACAATGACCAACCCGCCTTCTTCCATGAAATCATCGAAGAAGTCCTCTGAAAACTCGTCCGGATCAAGCATAATTCTGCCGTTCCCATCAATAAATGCGTCTTCATAAACGTCGTCATACACGTTATTGAAGCTGTGTGTCAGATTGACCGTATTGCTGCCCAGACTCGCGCCGAGACTTCCTCCGGACGTTATAAAACCGATAATCAGCGCTGCAAGGACGCAAAGCCAGTAGTTTGCCTGAAAAGCAGCTTTACCGCGCGCTTTGATCTGTACTCTGTTAAACATAGATAGACATCTCCTTTGGGAACATTATAGCACAGATCAGATGACAGCGCAAGGAAAAAACCGGATTTTCACAATTTGCCCGTCCCGTCAATTTTCTCTTGCATTTTATTATAAAATATGATAACATTTATGTAAAATTTAACTATACTGTATAATCATCCGTAAGAAAGGATCGTTATGATATGCCCGTTTACAAAAAGGTTTCCACGGACCTGAATTTCGTGGCGAGAGAAAAGGAGATCGAAAAGTTCTGGAAAGAAAACGAGATCTTTGAAAAAAGCATGAAAATCCGCGAGGGCGCGCCGACTTATATGTTCTACGACGGTCCGCCGACCGCCAACGGAAAACCGCATATCGGCCATGTGCTGACCCGCGTGATCAAGGATATGATTCCCCGTTACCGCACGATGAAGGGTTATGACGTGCCCCGCAAGGCGGGCTGGGACACCCACGGTCTGCCCGTTGAGCTGGAGGTCGAGAAGCTGCTGGGCCTCGACGGCAAGGAGCAGATCGAGGAATACGGCATCGACCCGTTTATTCGGAAGTGCAAGGAAAGCGTCTGGAAATATAAAGGGATGTGGGAGGATTTCTCTTTTACCGTCGGCTTCTGGGCGGACATGGAGAACCCCTACGTCACCTATCACAACGACTATATCGAATCGGAATGGTGGGCGCTGAAAAAAATCTGGGACAAGGGCCTGCTCTATAAGGGCTTTAAAATCGTGCCCTACTGCCCCCGCTGCGGCACGCCGCTTTCCTCCCACGAGGTAGCGCAGGGATATAAGCTGGTCAAGGAGCGTTCCGCCGTGGTCCGTTTCAGAATCAAGGGCAGCGACGAATACCTTCTCGCCTGGACGACCACCCCGTGGACGCTGCCCAGCAACGTGGCGCTCTGCGTGAACCCGGACGAGACCTACTGCAAGGTCAGAGCCTGCGACGGCTACACCTATATTTTCGCGGAAGCGCTGCTGGATAAGATTCTCTCCCCGCTCGCGAAAGAGGGCGAGGCGCCTTACGAGATCCTTGAAACCTGCAAGGGAACCGATCTTGAAGGCATGGAGTATGAACCGCTGTTCCCCTGCACCGGCGAATTCGTCGCCA
>CACYHJ010000304.1 GCA_902774165.1 Oscillospiraceae bacterium | reverse complement strand
TGTATTTGTTCTGCTGCTTGAGATAGGCGTCGAACTGGGCGCGGAACGCGTTGGTGACCGCCTTTTCCGGGGAGCCGCCGTGCTCCAGCCAGCTGGAATTGTGATAATACTCCTTGAGACAGACCTTGTTTGAAAAACAGATCGCGGCGTTGATCTTGACTTTATACGCGTCAAGGTCCTCCCGGTCCCTGCCCGTCTTTTCCGTCTGCCAGAGCTGAATCGGCGTGAATTCCGTCCCGGCGGCCAGCTCCTTGACGTAGTCGGCGATGCCGTTTTCATAAAGGAATTCCGTCGTTTCGAATTTCCCGGCGCCGACCTCGTTTTTCAGAATCAGTTTTACGCCGGCGTTGACCACCGCCTGCCGGCGTAGCACGTCGGTGTAGTATTCGAGCGGGATCCCGATTTCCTTGAACACCTTCAGGTCCGGACGCCATCGGATGCGCGTGCCGGTGTCCTTTTTTTCATAGGGGATTTTCTTCATCTCGCCCACGGGCTCGCCGTGTCTGAAATGAAGCTCGTAAAGAAAACCGCCGGTATGGATTTCCGCGTCCATATACTCGGACGCGTACTGGGTCGAGCACAGGCCGAGGCCGTTCAGGCCGAGCGAGAATTCATAATTGCCCCCCTCGGCGTCGTATTTTCCGCCGGCGTACATTTCGCAGAACAGCAGCTCCCAGTTGTATTTCCCCTCTTTTTCGTTCCAGTCCACCGGCATGCCGCGGCCGAAATCCTGCACCTCCACGGAGGAGTCGAGATAGCGGGTGACAATGATCCGGCTGCCGTATCCCATGCGGGCCTCGTCGATGGAGTTGGATATGATCTCGAACACGGCGTGTTCACAGCCGTCAAGACCGTCGGAGCCGAAAATAACCGCAGGGCGTTTGCGCACGCGGTCGGCGCCTTTCAGCGAGACGATACTGTCGTTGGAATACTCTTTCTTCTTCGGCATTTGTTTCCCTCTCAAATTACAATATGTAGTTATTATTTTTTCTGATATATCCTATATTATACAATATCTTACCGCTTCAAGTCAAGTGATTTCCGCTGCCGGGGGGCTTTTATGATTTTACGTTTATGATTTTACGATATTTTTCATCCGCTCCGCCGTCGGCCGGGGATCAAGATCTGCGAGCCGGTGCGCGTCGGTTCCCAGGCAGAAGTGCACGCCGATCTCTCTGCCCAGGTTCCAGAAGCGTTTTGAAAACTCCGGGAAACATAAAAACGTGGGGGAGTGGATCTCCCAGCTGCACTGCGCCCGTTCGCCCTTTTCGAGGATGTCGCCCAGCTCGTTGTCCGTGATCGCCGCAAGGGTCGCGGCTTTTTCGGCTTCGTTGAAAAACGGCATTTTGCAGGGCGAAAACGGATGGGCGATATTGTCCGCCCGGCCGGTTTTCAGCAGGGCGTCCAGCACGGCAAGCTCATGCTCCGCGTAGCCGCGGGGACTGCGGTCCTCCGGCTGCTCCCAGCAGTCCAGATGATAATGGATATGGGCGTAGCTGGCAAAATCCAGCGCTCTGTCAACCTCGTACGGCTCCGCGTATTTTCCGATCCCGTAGGCGGACAGCTCCGCGCCGATCAGCACCCGCACCGGCGTGTCGAAGCCCTTCAGCCGCTGTTTCAGCAGAAGGTAATTCGCGTAGGTGTCGATGTCGTCTCCCGGGTCGGAATGGTCTGTGACCGCAAGGGTTTCAAGACCGCATTCCTCCGCTTTCCGGATCATGTTCTCAAGCGTCATTTCCGGCTTTGCGCATTTGGAAAACACCGAATGGGTGTGCATGTTGTTTTTGATGATCTCGTCAAAGTCAAAGGTTTTTTCCGTCATAAACATCAGCGGTCTCTCCTTTTCGGTCGCTGTCGTTATCATAACATAAATCTGCGGAAGATGCAAACGCCGCTTCTGAGTCCTGCCGGGAAATGATATGAAACATCTGTATTTCTTCTCAGTTTTTTATTGATAAATTCATTTTCCTGTGCTATAATCAAAAAGAATAATACAGCCGCGGCGACGATGCGCCGCCGGTTGAACTCTGATATCCGGGAGGAAACTACTATGACAGTTGCAAAAGCAATCCTTGCGAATTTCTTTGCGTTTCTGATGGCGATCGTGCTCACGGTCATTCCCTATAACGGGACGGAGCCCGCCGAGCTGAACGTTTCGCGGGACGACTGCAGAATGGTCGCCGAGCTGTTCTCCGATACCCATATGGAAGCCAAAGGGCCGTTCCGTCAGACGCTGATCAAAACGGGCCTGGGCAATCTCGGGCGCGCCGACATTACCATTGACGCCGTCGTCAACGCCGGCGATATTACGAACTATGCCGACGAGGAATCCCTTGCGCTATATTATGAGATTCTGAAGGAATACAGCCCCGCTCCGGTCATCAACGCCGCGGGCAACCACGATATCGGCCATGCGGGCGACCGCGGCGTCACCGATATTTCCCGCGAGGAAGCGAAGGCGAATTTTATCCGCTACAACAACGAGTATCTCGGCATTGACGCGCCCGACAACTATTACAGCTATGAAGTCAACGGCTATAAGTTCATCGTGATCGGCGACGAATGCGTCGACGGCGGCCATTGGGACGACCTGGATATCCTTGAGGAGCAGATGGCGTTCCTTGACAGCGAGCTGGCGGAAGCGACCGCCGACGGCAGCCCCGCGTTTGTGGTCTGCCACTGGCCCGTGGACGGGATGAACGGCCAGGAGACGATCTGGCCCGGCAGCGGGATCGACCTTTCCAAAAACGACGTCAAGACCGTGATGGAAAAATACGACAACGTGTTCTATATCAGCGGCCATATGCATACCGGCATCAAGAGCACGCTGGTGGAGAAGTGGTTCGGCCTTTCCAGCGTGGAGCAGAACAACGGCGTGACCTATATCAGCCTGCCCACCTACGGCATTGTCAATATGTTCGGTCTGCCGATCTCCGGCACCGGCATGCAGATGGAGGTTTACGACGACAGCGTCGTGTTCCGGCCGAGAAACTTCATGACCAACGCCTGGTATACCAACTCTGTTTATACCATCGACCTTGTGTAAACAAGGTCGAATCAGCCCCTGATCTCAAAACAAAAAGACAAAACACAACGGCACAGACGCGCTTGTCTGTGCCGTTGTGTTTTGTCTTCATCAGAAACCGAACAGCTCCGCCGTTTTCTCCATGCGGTCCGCGATCTCCACGCCGAAGGGGCATCGGGTCTCGCATCCGCGGCAGCCGATACAGGCGCCGGCCGTCGTGCCCAGCGCCTCATAATGGGCTTTGACGCTTTCCGGCACGGAGGGCTGCTGAATCGCCAGGTCGTAAAACTTGTTGACCATGGCGATATCGATCCCGGCGGGGCAGGGCTTGCAGTGTCCGCAGTATGTGCACTGCCCGGTGTAAGAGTGCAGGGGCGCCGAGGCGATCACGGAAGCGTAATCCTTTTCTTCGTCCGACGCTTTTTCGTAGGACAGCGCCTCATCCACCTGATCCTTGGTGTCAAATCCGCAGAGAATTGAGGCGACGCCGGGACGCGTCAGCGCATAATGAATGCACTGCAGCGGCGTGAACGCCGTGCCGAAGGGGGAGGTCTTCGCGTCGAACAGACGGCCGCCGAAGAAGCCCTTCATCACGGTGATGCCGACGTTCTTTTCCTCGCAGAGCCGGTAAAGCGCCGCGCGCTCCTCGTCGATCCCCGACAGCGCCGCGTCGTAGTCGCCGAACATGGAATCCAGAGCCTCCGTCGCCGGCCGCATGTCAAATGCGGGATTGATCGAGAACAGGATCATTTCGATAAAACCGGTCTGTGCGGCGGCTTTCGCGATGC
>CACYHJ010000303.1 GCA_902774165.1 Oscillospiraceae bacterium | reverse complement strand
TGGCGAAATAATAAAGGAGGAAACAGCTTATGTATCGTGCTCATGTGCTTGTCTGCGGCGGTACCGGGTGTACCTCCTCTCACAGCCCCGAGATCATCGAAGCGCTTGAAAAGAACCTGAAAGAGAAGGATCTGGACAAGGAAGTCCAGGTCGTCCGCACCGGCTGCTTCGGTCTGTGCTCCAACGGCCCCATCATGATCGTCTATCCCGAGGGCTGCTTCTACAGCCAGGTCAAGGTGGAGGACGTTCCCGAGATCGTCGAGGAGCATCTGCTCAAGGGCAGAATCGTCAAGAGACTGCTTTACAGCGAGACGGTCACCCAGGAGGAGATCAAGCCCCTCAACCAGACCAATTTCTATAAAAAACAGCGCCGCGTCGCGCTGCGCAACTGCGGCGTGATCGACCCCGAGAACATCGAGGAATACATCGCCGCCGACGGCTATCAGGCGCTGGCGAAGTGCCTGACCGAGCTGACCCCGCAGGACGTCATTAAAATCGTCTCCGACTCCGGCCTCCGCGGCAGAGGCGGCGGCGGATTCCCCACCGGCAGAAAGTGGAGCTTCACCGCGGCCAACAAAGCCGATCAGAAGTATGTGGTCTGCAACGCGGACGAGGGCGACCCCGGCGCGTTCATGGACCGCTCCGTGCTTGAGGGCGATCCCCACTGCATCATCGAGGCCATGGCCATCTGCGGTTACGCCACCGGCGCTTCCGAGGGTTACGTCTACGTCCGCGCAGAGTACCCCATCGCGGTTCAGAGACTTGAAAAAGCCATCCGGGACGCGAAGGAATACGGCCTGCTGGGCAAGGATATCTTCGGAACCGGCTTTGATTTCGACCTTCACATCCGTCTGGGCGCAGGCGCGTTCGTCTGCGGCGAGGAGACCGCGCTGATGACCTCTATCGAGGGCAACCGCGGCGAGCCCCGTCCCCGTCCGCCCTATCCGGCGGTCAGCGGCCTGTTCGCGAAACCCACCACCGAAAACAACGTGGAGACCTTCGCCAACATCCCCCAGATCATTCTGAACGGCCCCGAATTCTTCAACACCATCGGCACCGAGACCAGCAAGGGCACCAAGGTCTTTGCCCTGGGCGGCAAGATCAACAACACCGGCCTGGTTGAGATCCCCATGGGCACCACCCTGCGCGAGATCGTCGAGGACATCGGCGGCGGCATCCCCAACGGCAGAAAGTTCAAGGCCGCGCAGACCGGCGGCCCCTCCGGCGGCTGCATCCCCGAGAAATATCTCGACACCCCGATGGATTACGACTCGCTGCTGAAGATCGGCGCGATGGTCGGCTCCGGCGGTCTGATCATCATGGACGACACCTCCTGCATGGTGGATATCGCCAAGTTCTTCCTCAAGTTCACGGTGGACGAGTCCTGCGGCAAGTGCACTCCCTGCCGCGTCGGTACCAGAAGGCTTCTTGAGATCCTCGAGAAGATCACCGACGGCAAGGGCACCATGGAAGATCTCGACACCATGGAAGCGCTTTGCTATTACATTAAAGACAACTCTCTGTGCGGCCTCGGCCAGACTGCGCCGAACCCCGTGCTTTCCTCCTACCGTCACTTCAAGGACGAGTATATCGCCCACGTGCGCGACAAGAAGTGCCCGGCCGGCGTGTGCAAGAACCTTGTTCAGATCACCATCGACCCCGATAAGTGCAAGGGCTGCTCCGCCTGTTCGAGAAAGTGCCCGGTGGGCGCCATCTCCGGCAAGATCAAGGAGCCCTTCGTGATCGACCAGTCGAAGTGCATCAAGTGCGGCGTCTGTATCGAAACCTGTAAGTTCGACGCGATTTCGCGCAAATAAGGAGGAACGGAAAGAATGGCTAACGTAAATATTAAAATCAATAATATGGAGTGTTCCGTTCCCGCCGGCGTCAGCATCCTTGAGGCTGCGAGACTTTCCGGGATCGAAATACCCACCCTGTGTTATCTGAAGGAAGTCAACGAGATCGGCGCCTGCCGCATCTGCGTTGTCGAGGTCAAGGGCGCGAGAAGCCTCGTCGCCGCCTGCGTGTTCCCGGTCGCCGAGGGCATGGAGATCCTGACCAATTCCCCCAAGGTCATCGCTTCGCGCAAGACCACCCTGGAGCTGCTGCTCTCCACCCATAAGAAAGAGTGCCTTTCCTGCGTGCGCAGCGGAAACTGCGAGCTGCAGAAGCTCTGCAAGGATTACGGTATTGAGGACGCGCACCGCTTCGACGGCTTCCGTCCGAAATATGAGATCGACGATTCCGCGTCCCATATGTACAGAGACGACGAGAAGTGCATTCTCTGCCGCCGCTGCGTGGCTGTCTGCAACAAGAACCAGGCCGTCGGCGTCATCGGCGCCAACGACCGCGGCATCGACACCCACATCGCCTCTCCCTATGAGATGCCCCTGAACTCGACCTCCTGCGTCTCCTGCGGCCAGTGCATCACCGCCTGCCCGACCGGCGCGCTCAGCGAAAGAGACGACACGCAGAAGGTGTTCGACGCCATCAACGATCCCGAGAAATTCGTCATCGTGCAGACCGCTCCGGCGACCCGCGTCGGCCTGGGCGAGGAGTTCGGCTATCCCATGGGCTCCATCGTCACCGGCAAGATGGTCGCGGCGCTGAGAAGACTCGGCTTTGACAAGGTGTTCGACACCAACTTCACCGCTGACCTTACCATTATGGAAGAGGCCACCGAGTTCCTGCAGAGATTCACCAAGAAGGAGAATCTTCCGCTGATCACCTCCTGCTCCCCCGGCTGGATCAAGTATTGCGAGTTCTATTATCCCGAGATGATCCCGCATCTGTCCTCCTGCAAGTCTCCGATGGGCATGTTCGGCGCCACCGCGAAGACCTACTATGCGGAGAAGATGGGCATCGCTCCCGAAAAGATCTATTCCGTGGCGATCATGCCCTGCACCGCCAAGAAGTTCGAGGCGGAGCGTATGGACCACACCGCCATCGAGGGGATTGCGGATATCGACGCGGTGCTCACCACCCGTGAGCTTGCCCGCATGATCAAGAAGCAGGGCATCCTGTTCAACGTGCTTCCCGACGACGAGTACGACGCGCCCTTCGGCCTCGGCTCCGGCGCGGGCACCATCTTCGGCGCCACCGGCGGCGTGATGGAGGCGGCTCTCCGTACCGCTTACGAGACCCTGACCGGCGAGAGCCTGAACGACGAGAACATCAACTTCACCGACGTCCGCGGCACCCAGGGCATCAAGGAAGCCACCTATACCATCGCGGGCAACGAGGTCCGTGTGGCGGTCGCCTCCGGCCTTGCCAACGCGAAGAAGGTTCTGGATATTGTCAAGTCCGGCGAGAAGACCTATGATTTCATCGAGATCATGGCATGCCCCGGCGGCTGCGTCAACGGCGGCGGCCAGCCCATCCAGCCCGCTTCCGTCCGCAACAACGTGGATATCCGCGCCAAACGCGCCGCGGGTCTGTATGAGGACGACAAGAACCTGCCCGTCCGCAAGTCCCACGAGAACCCGGACATCAAGCAGGTCTACGCGGAGTATTTCGGCGAGCCCGGCAGCCATAAGGCGCACGAGATCCTGCACACCGGCTATACCGTAAGAAAGAAATATTGAGTTGAACGCAAATAACACGGCGGAGCGGGAACGCTCCGCCGCGTTTTGCGTGAAAATCTGATTTATGGGGCGCGCTTGCGCCCCGTCTTGCGTCGCTTGCGACGCATATCGAGCCGCCTTTGGCGGCATATCGAGTCGAACTTGTTCGACATATCGAGCGCGAATCGCCTTACGGCGATTCGATATGTTGACCTGCGGTCAACTCGATATATGCTCGCAAGCGAGCATTCGATATGTGTTTGCTGCGCAAACACGAGAAATTCAGATTTAACGGCTTCGCCGTTAAATCTGAATTTACCGGTGAACAAACTGTTACAAAAATATGATTTACTCCCCTGAATTTTTACGTGCTGACAGAAAAAATATGGTAAATATCCGTCAGGTTTGTTAATTATTTTTCGTGATACTACACAAAAAGGAAGAAATATATATTAATAGACAAAAACATGCATTTTGTCGCTTGCAGAATGTTCAATATTCCTTATAATTGGTATTAGAGGCGTTATCGAAAGGGGGCATTCTGCCCTTTCGGTACGGTTTCGTCCCCTGCGGGGACACATTCGCAACGTAAGAAACAGTAAGGAGATGTTCTTATGAAGAAAACCCGGAAGGTTCTGAGCGTATTCCTTGCGACGCTTGTCCTCATGAGCACGCTGGTCTGCGGTTTTTCCGCATTCGCGGCGGAGGATAAGTACGCCCAGTTCATCACTGCCCTGAAGGACGGCAGCGACGTGCTGGACAGCAACAGGGAATACTATGTCAAGGACCTGAACAATTACACCGTTGTCAACGAACCCGACGACTGGAGCAATGAGGGCAGCACGGTTGCCTATCGCCACTCCGTCCTCGCCAAGGATAACTACGGCCGCCTGATCGAAACGGCTGCCAAGAAATTCTACGGCATCGTTGATGACATCAAGTCCTACAAATACGGGACGGGCGCCTATAACACTCAGGAGATCGCCGAAACCATCAAGACGAAGGTTTACCCTGAGATGAGCGGCACCTCCCATCTGGTCCATACCAACAGCGACGGCACGAAGCTTTATATCGCGCCGACCAGCGTTCTGGTTGACCAGGGAACCGATGATATCATCACCATCGACCAGTACAATAATCTTGTGCTGCAGGCGACGGTGTTCCCCACCAACGTCAGCAACAGTAAAGTGTTCTGGCGCGTGATCTCCGGCTCGAATTACGTCGACGTGGACCAGACCGGCCGCGTTTACGCATTCCGTCCCACTCCTGCGGACGAACCGGCGATCCTTGAATGCATCGCGGTGGATTCCATCTCCGTGACCACGCCCGCGGTGTACGACGCGGCGGGCAACGTGGTGAGCGCGCCCCGGTTCAATATGGATAACGCGAAATCCGCGCTGTTCTATGTCGCTGTCAGGGATATCGTTTTCAACGATCCCGACACCGGCGTGCAGACGGCGGATTCCTCCGCGGAAGAGCGCGCGCTGGCAAACTATAACATCGAGTCTCTGCCGAACTACGGCAGAACCGCAAAAGACATTCAGGCGGATCTGGCGGCCGTTACCCCGAATCATCTTTCCGATGAGGACGCGGTCACCCTCGCGGGCCTTCTGAGAAAAGAGAGCCTGACCGACGCCGAATTCGACCAGGTCGCCTCCTTCTGCTATTCGCAGATCCAGGAGACGGTCCTGAAAGACTATAACGTCAATATCGCGAATTACGATCTCGCGAATCTCTCCGCTTCCGGTCTTGATTCCGTGCAGATCAGCGCGATCAAGCAGGCGATCCGCAACGAAGCGACAAACTTCATCAACAGCTGCAACTGGACGGATGAATATTCCTTCTTCAACGTCGAAGCGCTGGTCAACTATTACCTGGGCAACGCCGGCGTGGTCAACAACGCCAACTGGTTCCATACCTTCGACTTTGCCGTTGAGACCGACGTTGAAACCGTCATGATCGACCTGTTCCGGCAGAGAGGCGGCTTCGAGTCCGCGACGACGACCTATCCCGCGTTCAACGTCGTTTCCTTGAGATACGAGTGGAAGCACGTGCGCGAGTATGATGAGTCCGGCACCAAGCCCCGCTACGTCCTCGATAAAGAATACTATAAGAAGACCGAAACCTCCACAAGAGAGGCGGACGCCTTCAACGAGCTGGCGGCCCTGAACTCCGCCGCCGAGGCGCTGTATTCCTACGTGACCTCCAGCAGCGGCATCAATCCCGCCACGATCGACGCCGCCATGGAAATCCGGAAACGCGGCGGCAAGATCATTGCCGTGGCCAGCTCTTACTGGCAGAAGGAAATGCCTGCCGACCACTTCATCCGGCATTCCTCCGGCAAAAACCTGTTCGACTTTGCCGAAGTCTGCATCGACGATTACAATCCGGTCGGCGATGCGATCGTGAACCTGCCCGGACTGGATACCCCGATCGCACCCGTTTCCAACGTGGTGGATTTCACGATCGCGCATCTGCTGGAGATCGAATGCTGCCGGATCTGTCTGGAACGCGGCATCGTGCCGCCGGTCTGGAACAGTGCCAACACCCCGGGCGGGGATCAGAAGAATGCCGCTTACCTCAAAAAATACAAACCTTTAATCAAGAGTCTGTGAAATGTCGGAAAAAATGAATCAAGCGCTGGCTTTCCTGCGGGAGAAATACGGTTGTCCCGCAGGAGAGATCGTCAACGGAAACGCCGGTCCCGAACTCGTCCTGCCGGACGGAAAGAAGATC
>CACYHJ010000302.1 GCA_902774165.1 Oscillospiraceae bacterium | reverse complement strand
GTCCGGCATGACTTCTTCTATGAGATGTTTATGATACGGGGGATCCAAAAATGCGATATCGAAGGAATCCGCCGCTCGTTTCAGGAAGGCCTGCGCGCCGGAGGATACCACCCTCGCCCGGTCGCCGAGCTTCGTTTTGGCAAGATTCGCGCGGACCGCGGCGAGGCTGATTTTCGACTCGTCCACAAAAACCGCCGATTCGGCGCCCCGGGAGAGCGCCTCAATGCCCATCTGCCCGGAACCGGCAAAAAGGTCGAGAAACCGTCTGCCTTCGATCTCAAACTGGATCACGCTGAAGATCGCCTCTTTGACGCGCTCCGCGGTGGGACGCACGTCCAGCCCCTCCGGCGTCTGAAGACGCATCCCGCGGGCTGTTCCGGTGATGACGCGCATCGGGTTCCCCCTCCTTTTTGACATAAATCATCATTATAGTATATTATTGCACTTTTTGTAGAATAAGTCAAGTGATTTCTGACAGAACCGGATTTCAGGCGTGTCTGACAGAACCGGATTTCAGGCAGCCGATCGCCGCAAAAAAACCGGCGCGGGAGAGGCGTCACCGCGTCGGCAGAATGAATTCAGTCGTCTTTCTTCTTTTCACTTTTCTCTTTCTTTGCAAGTACCTTCAACACGACGGCAAGAAGGGCGAAGAACAGTGTGAGAAAATCCCCGCCGTCAAATGATCCGGAAGAAGAAGAAGCTGAATCTTCGACAAACTCGCTGAGCGCGCTGTATTCCTCCGGAGACAGGCCGTAATAGGGATCGTCGGGATCAAATTCATCAGGATCCTCAAAGCTCACCGTGTATTCTTCAAACTCCACGGCGTGCGCCGGGATATCGCCGAACACGATCCCTTCCGCCAGAAGATATATCGCCTTGGACAGGCTCTCCTCCGTGCCCCGACCGTCTCTGCGGTATTCGTCAAAATAGAGCTGAAACGGCGGATCGTCGAAATCCGACACGAAAGAAAGCTCATTTTCCGCCGAATAAAACCTCCAGCCGCTTTCGCGGTCCGCCGGGAGCAGCAGGACGACGAGGGCGCCGCGCTCCCCATTGCCGAGGAAATCGCTGTACCGGTCGGAAAGATACTCCCGCGCGGCAGTTTCGGAAACGTCGGTTTCTCCGTTGAGCGAGCTTCTGACCGCAACGAAGAGATCCACGTCGGTCATATCGATGAAATATTCCATCGCGTCCCGAAGACGCGCGCCGTTCATCTCCATGAAATCGTTTACTTCACACTCCACGCGGGTTTCCAGCAGATCCAAGGCAAACGCATTCAGGGGAAGGGACGCAACGACGAAAGAAACGCTCAGCAATGAAAACAGCACACAGAATACCTTACGCATCGCAGAAACTCCTTCTCAAAATAAACCAAAAGCACGGAAACATCCCAAACAGAACATCACGCGCAGCCGGAATTACATCGTCGGCCTCCTTTTCGATAATAATTTATCGGTTTCTTTATAATTCATTATACACATATTGTTGCCGCGGGGGTGATAAAAATGTGAACAGTATGTTAATTCGGATAAGAACAAAAATGACCCACCTGACAGCTTTCATCATCGGGAAGCGTCATAGTGGGTTCTGTCAATTCAGGAACCGGAAGCTCCTGATCTGATATGCTTTGGACAGGCGCAGGAAAGAGCGAAATAATTCGCCGGCGCTCACTCCACGTTGATCGTCAGCACGAGGGTATCGTCCTCCAGGACCGTATCCTCCACCACCGTCATATCCTTGGTCAGGTTCTTTTTGATATGGTCATAGGTATACGCCTGGACGTTGCGCTGATAATCCACCTCAAAGGACCGGATATCCGCGATCAGGGCGTCGGCGTCCGAAATCTGATCCAGATACAGCCGGAACGCCTCGCCGACCTGCTCCCGACGGTAAATCATGGAGCCCGCCGTGGTTTTCACGTGGATCTCGTTTTCGCCGACGACCGTATAATGGCAGTCAAACCCGTCCAGCGCCCGGATCAGGACCTGGCCGTCGGCGAACTGGGTTTCGAGGCCTTTTTCGATGATCTGCTCGTTTTCATCCTCCTGCGCGACGGCGACCGCCATCATCGCCGTGCTGGAAAGGGACACCGCCGCGACGATCGCGCATGAGGTCAGCGTCAATAAAACCGACATTGTCCCGCACACTCCTTCCTTTTATCCGAATTATAAATCAAAATCAACGATTCTGCCGCCCTGGGTATTGATGCTTGACCCGGCGGGAGAGGACGGGTCGTCGGCAGGCGCCTCCCGGTCCTCGACCGCGGTGGCGAGAACCGCGCGTTCCTTCGCCCATTCGCGCAGGGCGTAGATCTGCTCGGCCTGCGTCGCCGAAAGCGGCACCGTGTCGCGGATCGCCTTGACGATATCGCTCTTCTGCAGGCCCCGCTCGGCGTAAAACGCCTCGTACATGGCGGAAATCACGATCTGCTCGATCTCCGCGCCCACGTAACCGGCGGAAAGGTCGGCAAGCTCGTCGCAGACAGCGTCGGAGGGCTCGATCTCATGGGGCACCGTGGAATTTTTGATCCGCTTCGCGATGTGCAGGCTGAAGATTTTTTTGCGTTCGCTGTGGGTCGGCAGATCCACAAAGAAAATCTCGTCAAAACGGCCCTTTCGCAGAAGCTCCGGCGGCAGGGCGCTGATGTCGTTGGCGGTGGCGATCACGAACACCGGTTCGGTTTTTTCCTGCATCCACGTCAGGAACGTGCCGAAGACGCGGGCGGAGGTACCGGAATCGCCGCCGCTGCGGAGGCCGGAAAAGCCTTTTTCGATCTCGTCCACCCAGAGAATCGACGGCGAGACCGCCTCGGCGGTTGCGATGGCCTTGCGCATATTCTCCTCGGAGCTGCCGACGATGCCGCCGAAAATCTTGCCCATGTCCAGCTTCAGCAGCGGCAGGCCCCAGATCGCGCTCATGGCCTTTGCCGTCAGCGACTTGCCACAGCCGGGAACGCCGGTGATCAGAACGCCCTTGGGCGCGGGCAGCGCGTAGGCCTTCGCGCGCTCCGACCAGGAGCCGTTGCGCCGGATCAGCCACTTTTTCAGGTTTTCAAGACCGCCGATATCGTCGATGCCGAGGTCGGATTTCACAAATTCCAGCACGCCGGTTTTCTTGACCACCTGGTTTTTTTCCTCGTGGATCACCGAAATCGCGCTGCGGTCAAGGCCGTGACGGGTCACGATCGCCCGGCAGAAGGCGTTCTCCGCCTCCTGCATCGTAAGGCCCAGCGCGGAGCGGGCAAGCAGCGTCTTGTCCTCCGCGGACAGGTTGACGCTGCCGGGATTCAGCCCGGCGATCAGTTCGTTGAGCTTTTCTTCGATTTCCGGCACGGTGGGAAGCGCGAAATCCAGGATGGAGATTTCCTTCTCCATATCGCAGGGAATCACCAGCTTGGAGGAAATGAAAATCACGGTTTTGCGGTTGTTCTTGAGCTCCGTGATGATATCCCGCAGCCTTCGGATCACGGCGTAATCGGGACGGGAAGCCCGGTCGGCGCCGAAATAAACGTGAAAGTCCTTCAGGATGTACAGCGCCGGGTCGCCTCCCTTGTCAATGGCGTCGATGGCGCGCATGGGCGATTCCGTATCGCGGAGCTTGCCGTTCTCCCCCACCATTCCCTCGGTCTGCGTCCAGACGAAAATGCCGCGCTTCGTTTTGATCAGATCGGGGTTCCCGGCGGAGGACTCGATTGCGGCGACGATGCGGTCTTCCTCATAGGAAGGGATATAAATATAAGGGAATCCGGCGTTGACCAGATTTGCGAAATCCCGTTCAAATTTCGTGATTGCCATAGTATTCTCCTCTGTCGTTTTTCAAAAGCTGTTCGACTGTTTCAAGGTTTCCCAT
>CACYHJ010000301.1 GCA_902774165.1 Oscillospiraceae bacterium | reverse complement strand
AGCCGCTGAGTAAAATTTCCGTCCGGGAGCTGACGGAGGACTGCGAGATCAACCGCCAGACCTTTTATTATCACTTCGCCGATATCTATGAGCTGCTGTTCTGGGCGTTCAGCGAGGAAATGAAGGAGCTGACCGCCCAGCAGGACAACGTCCTGATCTGGCAGGACGGAATCTACCTGATGTTCCGTTATCTCAATCATAACCGGGATATTGCGCTGAATGTGCTCAATTCTGTCGAGCACGCGCTGTTCCGGGATCTGATTTACGAAAACGTGTATTCCATCATGCACACGACGGTGGAGCAGAGCTTTTCCTCCATCAATCTGACGGACGAAACGGTCGATTTTTACACAACCTATTTTATCATCGCGCTGTCCGGCCTTGCGGAAAACTGGCTGACGGGCAGGCTGCGGTATTCGCCGGAGACGATCATCGAGATGGCGGAACGCATTTTCAACGCGCAGATCGAGGGCGCGAAAGTTTTGTACGGCGTGAAGCCGGAAACCGGGGAAAGGGACGGGTGATGTTTTGTGTTCAGAGAAATGAGAAGGATCCGGCAGCAGACGGAGCCTGCGGAGTGCGAGCGGATCATGACAGAAGCGAAACGCGGCGTTCTTTCAGTCGCGGGCGACGACGGTTACCCTTACGGCGTGCCGATGAATTTTGTGTACGACGACGGGAAGATTTATTTTCACGCGGCCAGGAGCGGACATAAGCTGGACGCGATCGGCAGAAACGACAAGGTCAGCTTCTGCGTCCTCAGCGAGGGGATCAGAGAGCCGGACGACTGGTGGTATCATTTTACCAGCGTGATCGTCTTCGGCAGGATCCGCGTCGTAGAGGACGAAACCGCCCGGATCGACGCGTTCCGGAAACTGGGGCTCAAATATTTCCCCACCGCGGAAATGGTGGAAAACGACATAAAAAAAGACGCCGCCCGGGCGCTGATCCTGGAGCTGACGGTCGAGCATATGACCGGCAAGCGCGTCAAAGAAAACTGAATACAAAAAAATGCAGACATTCCGATGCCTGCATTTTTTTACGGTATGGTTTATTGTTTTTCAGCTTTCGCTTCGTTGATTCGTTTGATTTCAAAGCGGGAGAGCATATACAGCGCGAAGAAGCCGACGGCGGCGGAGATCACGCTCACGACCCACATGCCGGCGCTCAGCTCGCCGTATCCGACGGACTGCGCCGCGTCCGCGCCCTTGTCGGCGGGGTCGAACAGCAGCGCAGGGATCGAGCCCAGCAGGAAACCGAAGATCGTAAGGTAGGTCGGCGTGGGGAATTTGTTCATCGCCGGCTCCAGAAGCTTCGCGATCAGGAACGTGCCGACAACAGCCACAAGCCCCATTGGAATATAGCTCAGCAGCGCCTTGATGTCGAGATTGCCCACCGCTTCCATGATGGGCGCGAAAATGCCCAGCATGGCGAAGATGTGCGTAAGGCTGATGCCGGGAACCACAAGGGCGATGGCCGCCAGAATCCCCGCGACAACGGAGAAAATCACATATTTTACAGCAGCGTCATGGAAGGAGGGCAGACCGCCGCCGCCGAACTGCTGTTTTGTCAGCAGCCAGATTCCCACGACGATCGCGCCGCCGATCAGCGGGCAGACGATGCAGGCGGGGGAGAACTTTTTCACCCTTGCGCTTTTGATCATCAGCGGGATGCCGCCTGCGATCGCGCCGACGAAGAAAAAGCGGAACGGCACGCCGTAATTGTTGAGCAGATAGGTGATCAGCTTCGAGAACAGCACCGCGCCGATCACGCCGCCCAGCGCGAATTCGATCAGGAAAATCACCGATTTTTTAAATTCCTTGAACAGATGGCTGACGGAGTAGATCAACCGGTCGTAGATGCCCATGATCATGGCCAT
Source organism: Oscillospiraceae bacterium (assembly GCA_902774165.1). Lineage (GTDB taxonomy): Bacteria > Bacillota > Clostridia > Oscillospirales > Acutalibacteraceae > RGIG2774. The sequence goes on along the minus strand of CACYHJ010000301.1, from coordinate 1,976 downwards.
CGCGCCGCCGCTGACGCCCGGCACGGTCATGGTCCCGCCGATCCATAAGCCTTTTAAAAAGCTGATAATTGCGTCTTTCATAGATAACACCTCTAAAACAAACAGGGATAGCTTTCCGGCGATCCCTGTCTATTGCTGTTATATGCGTTTGAATGAAAAATTATTTCTTGTCGGGATCCACGCCCTCAAGCATGGAGGTGCAGAAGGGGCAGCGGGTCGCTTCGTCTGCGATCTCGTTCTTGCAGAAGGGGCAGGTGCGGGGCTCGGGCGCCGGGGCTTCCTCTTTGCCGAGTTTTTTCTTTGCGGCGCTGGTGGCGGAGTTGATGGCCTTGACGAGAAGGAAGATCACGACGGCGGTCAAAAAGAAGGTGATGATCGCGGTGATCAGGTTGCCGTAAGAAAGAACTGCGATACCGGCTTCTTTCGCTTCGGTGACGCTGAGACCGTCGGGATTGTCGCCGAGGATGATTCCGAGCTTGGTGAAATCCATGCCTTTGGTGATCAGGCTGATGACGGGCATCACGATGTCGTCAACCAGCGAGCTGACGATTGCGGAAAACGCGCCGCCGATGATTACGCCGATGGCCAGCGCCATGGCGTTGCCTTTGGCGATAAACTCTTTGAATTCGGCAAAAATACCCTTGCCTTTTTCTTTCATGGTAAAAAACATCCTTTCCTGATAAGTTTACGTCTATTTTAATGGAAAAATCGTCAATAGTCAATACAAAAATAAAATAATATGGATAAATTGTTACGGAAAACCGGTACTTATTGATTTTTACAATTTGTTATGATAAAATATATCAGATAACGTATCGTCATGTGCCAACAACAGATTTCAGGGAAGTTCAGGGGAGCGCTTATGCCGTCGGTTTCGGTTTTAATGGGAATCTATAACTGCGAAAATACGCTTGAGGCCGCGGTTGAATCGATCCGCGCCCAGACCTTCGGGGATTGGGAGCTGATTCTCTGCGACGACGGCTCGACGGACGGGACGGCGGCGCTGGCGGAGAAGCTCTGCGCGCAGGATCATCGGCTGACGCTGCTGCGAAACGAAAAAAATCTCGGTTTGCCGAAAACGCTGAACCGCTGCGCCGGACGCGCGGCCGGAGAATACTTTGCCCGTATGGACGGCGACGACCTCTGCGACCCGACGCGTTTTGAAAAGGAGTTCTCCCTGATCGCCGGCGGTGAGTTCGATATCGTAAGCTGCGGGATGCGGCTGTTCGACGACGGCGGCGTCTACGGGGAGAGAATCTATAAACAGACGCCGCAGTGCGCCGATTTTATCTATTCTTCCCCGTTCTGCCACGCCGGGTCGATGTTTACAAGAAAAGCGTTTGAGGCCGTCGGCGGGTACAGCGAAGCGGAGGATTGTCTTCGGGTGGAGGATTACGACCTGTGGTTCCGGATGTATGAGGCCGGGTTCCGGGGATGCAATCTGCCGGAGGCGCTTTATTCCATGCGGGACGACAGAGCCGCCGCGGCGCGAAAAAAGTTCGTTTACCGCGTCAATGAGTATCGGCTGAAAAGACGGATCATCGCCTCTTTCCATCTCGGCGCGAAGGCGAGAGCGCTGTCGCTGAAGCCGCTGATCCTCGGTCTTTGCCCGACGTTTGTATATCGCGCCCTTCACAGAGCGAGGCACGCGAAATGAAAAGAATTCTGTTTGTGATCCCGACCCTGCAGGGCGGCGGCGCGGAACGGGTGCTGGTCAACCTCGTGAACGCGCTGGATCAAAACCGGTTTGAGATATCGCTTTTGTCCCTGTTTGACGTGGGGATCAATAAAACGCTTCTGGACTGCGGCGTGAAATACCGATCCGTCTTAAAAAAACTGTTCCGCGGCAACAGCGTCGTTTTTTCGTTGTTCCGGCCGCAGACGCTGTATCGCCGGTTTGTCGGCGAAGAAAAATACGACCTGGTCGTCTCATTCCTTGAGGGGACTGCGGCAAGAATCGTTTCCGGCGCGCCGGA
>CACYHJ010000300.1:2885-6743 GCA_902774165.1 Oscillospiraceae bacterium | reverse complement strand
GAGCCGCCTCTGCCGGGTCTCCCTCGCCCATACCGACGCGGATTACGAGACCGCCCGCCTGGCGTTCGACGCGGGCGCCCGCCATATGACCCACCTGTTCAACGCCATGCCGGGGCTGCACCACCGCGCCCCCGGGCCCGTTGCGGCGGGCAGCGAGCGGGAGGACGTGGTTGCCGAGCTGATCTGCGACGGGCTGCACGTTCACCCGGCGATGATCCGGCTGGCGTATCGGCTGTTCCCCGGCAGGATCTGCATGATCTCCGACGCGCTGCGCTGCTGCGGCATGCCCCCGGGAACCTACACCATCGACGGTCGGAAGATCAACGTCAGGGACCGTCTCGCCACGCTGGCGGACGGCACCATTGCAGGCTCCGCGTCGAACCTTTACGACTGCCTTCTCACCGCGGTGAACAGCGGCGTGCCGAAGGAAGAGGCGATCCTCTCCGCCACCCTCAACCCGGCGCGGGAGATCGGCGCCGCGGACCGGGCGGGCTCTATTGAAGCCGGCAAATGCGCGGATTTCATCGTCTGCGACGCGGATCTGACCCGCAGACGCGTCTTCCTCGGCGGGACGCCGGTGTGACCGCGCCCCATCCGCGAAAGAATCTCTCCGCACGTCAGCGCGGAATATCGCCCGCAGCCGAAGGATGCGAATATCGCTTCGCCGTCAGGCGAAATATCGCTCGCGAACACAGAGAGCGAATATCGCCGAAAGATCGAATGCGGATATTTGACGGAATCTCTTTCTTATTTGTTGCGGCGTATATTCCACTTTATACATTCATGAACAGGACATAAAATCATATTGAAAATAATCCGCAAAAATGATACAATAGATATTGTAATACTCCCGCAGTCCCGAAATTTCTTTCAAGGAGCTGTTTTTATGAAACGCAGATTTTCCGAAAAACCGACGGCGGTCCTTCTGGCCGCGCTTCTGCTTCTGTCGCTGTTCCCGGCGCAAGGTTTCGCCGCGGGCAATCAGAACGCGGCGGAGGCGCTCACCCTTTACACCCTCACGCAGGAGAAAGACGGCTTCGGCGTTTCGCTTGTCGACGCCGAGGGCAACCCCATGCCCGCCGCGCCCCATTCGCCCTCCGGCGGCGGGAAGCGCGCCCCGGCGGCCTCTCTGCCCGTAAAATACGACGCGCGGGACGAGGGGCTTGTCACCCCCGTCAAATACCAGTCCGGCGCGGGGATCTGCTGGTCCTTCTCCACGGTCAGCGCGATGGAGACCAGCGCGATCAAGCAGGGGCTTGCCGACGAGGAAAACGTGGATTATTCGGAATCCCACCTCGCGAATTTCGCCGTCAACAGCGCGACGACGAACGAGGCCGACGGCACCTACGGCGACGGCTTCTCCGCCACGGCCCACGACATTTTTGACAACGGCGGCAACTATTACATGGCCTCGACGGCGCTGGCGCGGGGATCCGGCGCGGCATTGGAAGCGGACTATCCCTTTGACGTGGACGACTTTTACAGGCTGCTGCCCGAGAGCGAGCGCTACGTCAGCGCGATGCGCATGGTCGATTCCTCGGTGATCGACAGCGTGTCGACCGATCCCGCGACGGTGATCGCCGAGGTCAAGCAGGCGATCCTCGAAAACGGCAGCGTGACCGTCTCCTATCACAGCACCGAAAGCCTTTACAATATCACGACCATCGACGGCGCGCGGACGGCCGCGTACTATGAAGGCGCCGGGACCGACACGAACCACATGGTCACCGTCGTCGGCTGGGACGACGACTACTCCGTCGAGCATTTCAAGGCGGGGAACCGGCCCGCGGCGAAAGGCGCGTGGCTGTGCAAAAACAGCTGGAGCGCCGACGCCGACGTGCTTGTCGACGGATACTTCTACCTTTCCTACTACGAATCGTCTCTCACGGAATTCAACGCGCTCACCGCGGCACCCGCGGACGCCTTCGACCGGATTTACCAGTACGACGGCGAAGGATATAAATACGCCTGGACCTACACCAACACATACAGCGCGAACGGCAAGCCCAAGGTGGCCAACGTCTTCACCGCCGAAAGCGATACGTTCATCCGCTCCCTCGGCTTCTGGACCGTCACCGGCGGCGTCCGGTATATCCTTTACGTCTATACCGGTCTTGCCGACCCGGCGGATCCCACGTCCGGCACCCTTGCGGCGAAGATCTCCGGCACACAGAAATATGCCGGGTATCACACCGTCGCGCCGGAGGACGCGATCCGGCTCAGCGAGGGCGAGACCTTCTCCGTCTGCGCCTACATGCACAACGGGAGCAAGGGCGTGTTCCTCACCGAGGGGCCCGAATCCCTCGGCTACGGCAGCCGCGCGGGCCAGAGCTTTTATTCCAACGGCTCCTCCTGGTTTGACGCGAAGACCTATGAAACCGGACAGACGGCCGAGAACGGCGACCCGATCTATATGCAGAACGCGCCGCTCAAGGTCATGACCGTCGACGAGATCGCCCACGAGCACGCGGCGGGCGACACTGTTTATGAAAACGAAACCGCCGGCACCTGCACCGTCCCCGGCAGCAGAGATGAGGTCGTTTACTGCACGATCTGCGGCGAGGAACTGAGCCGGAACACGGTCGGCACCGGCACGGACCCCGACAACCACGTCAACACCCGTCAGGCCGCGGAAACCGCGTCCACCTGCATCGCGCACGGATATACCGCGGGCATTTACTGCAATGACTGCGGACGGTATATTGCCGGCCATGAGGAAAAGCCCTTCACGGACCACGCTTGGGACGAGGGCGCCGTCACCGCCGCATTCTGCAACGCGGGCGGCTCGATTCTCTATACCTGCACGGTCGACGGCTGCGACGCGACCAGAACCGTCTCCACCGATCCGGATCCCGCCAATCATACCGGCGGCACGAGAACGGCGACCGAAAACGAGACCGCAGGCACCTGCTCCGTCAAGGGCAGCTATGAAACCGTTACCTATTGCCTCGGCTGCGGCGCGGAGCTTTCCCGGGTGAGGACCGAAACCGACTATGATCCCGACAACCACGTCAACACGCAGCAGGTCGAGGCGACGGTTTCCACCTGCGTCAGACACGGCTACACCGCGGGCGTGGTCTGCAACGACTGCGGGCAGTATCTCTCCGGCCACGAAGAGCTGCCGCTCGGCGAGCACACCTGGAGCCGCGGGACGGTCATCCGCAAGCCCACCTGCGTCGCCGAAGGCGAGATGAAATATTCCTGCACCGTCAAGAGCTGCGGCGCGGTCAAAACCGAACCGATCGCCGTCGACCCCGACGCCCACGCCAACACCCGTCTCGAGGGCGCGAAGGACGCGAACTGCCATGAGGAAGGCTATACCGGCGACACGTTCTGCGACGACTGCGGAAATCTCGTCGCGCGCGGCGCGGTGATCGCGAAAAACAACGTCCACGCGGGCGGAACGGAGGTCCGCGGCGCGAAAGCGCCCACCTGCGGCAAAAACGGTTACACCGGCGACACCTATTGTCTGGGCTGCGGAGAGCTGATCAACGCCGGCATTCTGATCGCCAGGACCAACAAACACACCTACAAGGCAGTGCGCATCGTGGATCCCGACTGCACGAACAAAGGCTATACGGTCTACGTCTGCGAGGTCTGCGGCGCGGAGAAGAACGACAGCTATACCGACGCGACGGGACACAGGGACGCGGACGGCGACCGGATCTGCGACGTCTGCGGCGACCGCACCGGCGAGGAAGCCCCCGCCGAGGATCTCTGCAAGTATTGCGGCAAGGTACATACCGGCTTTTTCGGAAAGATCGTGCAGCTGTTCCACAACATTCTCTACTTCTTCAAAAACCTCGGGAAATGAGCCTCTATGAAATCCATTCGTGAAATTTACAAAACAGGAAAAGG
>CACYHJ010000300.1:0-2842 GCA_902774165.1 Oscillospiraceae bacterium | reverse complement strand
GTTTGAGGCGACCCTTTACGGTTCCCTCGCCCTGACGGGGAAGGGGCACGGCACCGACCGGGTCATCACCGAGACCCTCGCGCCGACGCCGACGACGATCCGCTGGAATCCCGACAAAACGGATCTCCCCCACCCCAACACCATGGAGCTCGCCGCCTTCGACGAAACCGGACAGACCGCCTTTCTGCGGGTGTTCAGCGTCGGCGGCGGGGATATCCGCATCGAGGGCAGGCCGGAGGCGGACCCGCCGGAGGTCTACCCGCAGAATACCTTTGCCGAAATCGCGGCATACTGCAAGCAGAACCGCATCCGCATCAGCGAATACGTGACGCGGTACGAGGGCGAGGCGATCCGGGAATATCTCTTTACCGTCTGGAACGCCATGCGGGACAGTATCCGGCTGGGGCTGACGCAGACCGGGATCCTGCCCGGCGGCCTTGAGGTGGAACGCAAGGCGCAGATGCTCTACAATCAGCGCCATATGGACGAACAGCCGCCGACCCGTGAGAACCGTCTGGTCTGCTCCTACGCCTTCGCGGTGAGCGAGCAGAACGCTTCTCAGGGCACCGTGGTCACCGCGCCCACCTGCGGCTCCTGCGGGACGCTGCCGGCGGTGCTGCAGTATATGCAGGAGGACCGGCGCTTCAGCGACCGCGAGGTTGTGGACGCGCTGGCGGTCGCCGGGATCATCGGCAACCTGATCAAAACCAACGCCTCCATCAGCGGAGCGGAATGCGGCTGTCAGGCGGAAATCGGCGCTGCCTGCGCTATGGCCGCCGCCGCGCTGGCGGAGCTGTTCGGCATGGGCATCGACCAGATCGAATACGCCGCCGAGGTGGCGTTGGAGCACCATCTCGGACTCACCTGCGACCCGGTGTGCGGGCTGGTGCAGATCCCCTGCATCGAGCGCAACGCCGTCGCCGCGATGCGGGCGATCAACGCCGTGCGGATCGCGAATTTCCTCACCGCCACGCGGAAGATCTCCTTCGACACTGTGGTGGAGACCATGTACCAGACCGGCAGGGACCTGAACCGGAATTACCGCGAGACCTCCCGAGGCGGTCTTGCGAAGCTGTATGAAAAAGCGTGACCGACGAAGCCCGGACGCCGAGGCTTCTGGATTTCCATATTGATTTAACCGCAGCGTTCTCTTCAACGACAGAAAGACCCGTTCTTCGGGTCTTTTTTTTGACAAATCGTTATCAAGTCCTGAAATATGTACAACCATTATGTTATAATAAAGGCGTCTGACAAAGATGTCACCCGCGAGGAATATGCCCGCAGGATGCGGGGCATTTCGTGGTAAGAAAAGACGACGTCCTGCGTCATAAAAGTTGCAATCCGCCGGAAGATCGGTTATAATCTGAATCAGAAAGGAAGACCGCCATGAAAACACAAAACAAAGCCCTTGCCATCCTGATGTCCGCGCTGCTGTTTCTGATGTCCGCCGTCTCCTGTTCCTCCGCGTCCGCCGCGAAAGGCGACGCGAACGGCGACGGAAAAATCAGCTCCGCCGACGCGCGCCTCGTGCTTCGGGTTGCCGCGCAGCTTGACAAGGCGATTGCGTCCTTTGCGGATTGCGATATGGACGAAAACGGCAGGCTCACCTCCGTCGACGCGCGGGTCGTTCTTCGCATCGCTGCGCGGATCATCACCGCTTACGACCCGAACGAGGAACTGCTGCTGGTTCATTTTATCGACGTGGGACAGGCGGACTGCATTCTTGTGGAACGCGGAGATTACACCATGCTGATCGACGGCGGCAACGTCGCCGACGCTCCGGCGGTGCTTTCCTATCTGCAGGACAAGGGCGTCGTTTCTCTGGATTACGTCGTCAGCACCCACGCCCACGAGGACCACGTCGGCGGGCTTGGCAGGATCCTTGCGGAAATTGAGATCGAAAACGGGGTCTTCGCCCCGAAAACGGGAGAAAAAACCAACGCTTACGATAATTTCTGCTCCGTCGTCCGGGAACAGGGCTTTTCCCCGGTCACGCCGCTTCCGGGCGAGACGCTGAGCTTCGGCGGAATGCAGGTCCGGTTTCTCGGCCCGATCACGGAAGATGAGAAGCGTCTGAACAATACCTCGATCGTCATGAAGCTGGTCTTCGGCGCCACGTCGTTTCTGTTTACCGGCGACGCGGAGCGGGATGAGGAGCTGGAAATCATCGACAGCGGCGCCGATCTTTCCGCCACCGTGCTGAAGGTAGGTCACCACGGCTCCGAAAGCTCCACCTCCTACGCCTTTCTGTGGAACATCATGCCGAAGTACGCCGTGATTTCCGTCGGGGAAAACAACAGCTACGGACACCCGGAAGACGCGGTGCTCAGCCGTCTGCGGGACGCGGACGTTCAGGTCTACCGGACGGATCTGCAGGGCACCGTCGTTGCCCGCTCGGACGGAAAAACCGTGCGGTTCTCTACGGATAAAACGCCGCAGAGCGGCGACAACCCCGCAGCGTCGACAACGCAGGAAACGAGCGCGACGACGACGGCGCCGACGACCGCCGCACAGACGTATATCGGCAACAAGAACTCGCACGTTTTTCACTTGCCGACCTGCCCCAACCTGCCGAAGCCGTCGAACCGGGTCACGTTCAACTCCCGCGACGACGCCGTTAACGCGGGCTACCGGGCGTGCGGGAACTGTAAGCCGTAAATTCTGATTTATCGCGCAGCGATAAATCAGAATTTTAAGGCAGTAGGCAATCGGCATTCGGCATTAGGGTCAGTGAAATATACGCAGCGGAAATAACGTGATTATAATTGTCAAATTTACGATTGTATATCATACATTTTCGTTCTGATAAAACGCAGAGGGTAAATTTTACAAATTCTAATGC
>CACYHJ010000299.1 GCA_902774165.1 Oscillospiraceae bacterium | reverse complement strand
CGGCTGTAGGTTATATCTACAATCCGCATGCCAGAGCGTACCCCGCGAAGCATAGCTTCGTCGGTTGCCGCTAAAAACAATCCACCGGATTGTTTTCTTAACGCGTCAATCACGAGTCACGTCAGCTCATAATTCCCCGCAAACTCCTTCTCCCAGGTCTCTTCGATCCCCTCTCTCCACGAGAGGGCTTTTTCTTTCAGCTCCCGCGCAAGCTCCGGCAGCTCGTCGGCAAGATTACGCTGTTCCCCGGGGTCGTCGGCGAGGTTCGCAAGGAACACCTCGGCGCGGCGGGGCTCGGTCTCCGTCAGGCGGCCGTTCAAAACCAGCTTCCAGTCGCCCCGACGTACGGCGGTCTGCTCCTCCATTTCCCAGAAGAAATATTCGTGTCCCCGGGACGCGCCGCCCCGCAGCATCGGCAGGATGCTCTCGCCGTCAAGGGTGTAGCGGGCCGGGTCTCCGCCCGCCGCCTCCAGCACCGTGGGGAAGATATCCGTCGAAATATGGGGGCTGTTGATCACCGCGGGGGCGATCTGCCCCTGCCAGCTCAGAATCGCCGGGATGCGGATGCCTCCCTCAAACAGGCTGAATTTATGCCCGGCGAAGCCGCCCGTCGTGCCGCCGTAATAGGGGTCGGGCGTGCCGTCCAGCCAGTTTCGGCTCTCCCGCGAGGGGCCGTTGTCGCTCTGGAAATAGATCAGCGTGTTTTCAAGAAGCCCCTGCCGTTCCAGCTCCGCGCGGATCTCTCCCACGCCGTCGTCCACGGCGCTGATCATCGCAGCCATGATCCTGCGGTCCCCGGGCAGGCCCGGGAACCGGTCGAGATACTTCTGCGGCGCGTGCATGGGGTAGTGGGGCGCGTTGTACGCGGTGTAGAGAAAGAACGGCCCGTCCTTGTGGCGGCGGATGAATTCCACGCTTTTGCGCGTGATGCGCTCCGTCAGATACTCTCCGTTGGCCCAGACCTCCCGGTCGTTCTCCCACAGGTCGTGGGTGGGGTCGGTGTTGCCGTCCGCCATGCCGTAATAGAAGATATGGGAATAATAGTCCAGACACCCGGCGAGGAAGCCGGAGAATTCGTCAAAGCCGTTGTCGTTGGGACGGCACTGCTCCCTGAGGCCCAGATGCCATTTGCCCGAAAGCCCGGTGGCGTATCCCAGCTCCTTCAGCGCCGTCGCAACGGTGGGAACGGCGGGGGTCAGGCCGCTGGCGCGCCGGTGCCCCGCAAGGATCGCCCGCACTCCCGCGTTGCCCGGGTATCGGCCCGTCAGCAGCGCCGCCCGGGAGGGCGAGCACACCGGCGAGGCGGAATACATGGAGGTGAAGCGCACCCCCTCCCGCGCCAGCGCGTCCAGATGCGGGGTCCGGAAATCCTGCGCGCCCATGCAGCTCAGATCGCCGTACCCCTGATCGTCGGTCATGATAATGATGATATTCGGCTTGTTCATAAGTTCCCTCCGTAACGAGACGGCAGCGCCGCCGTATGCCGCGTTCATAACGAAACGCGTTCCTATCCGTTAGATTTTCCTTCCGCCGTGATTTCCGCGGTGGATTTTTTATAACTGCTGAAATAGACCTTCCCGTCTTTCCGCAAAAAGCTGCAGCAGACGGCAAATACCCGCTCGGTGTGTGCGCGCCGGTCCCGGGTGATCATCAGAAGATACGCGTCGGTGTCGAAGTCCGCGACGGTATTCTGGGAATTGTCGTGCATCACCGAGCCGTCCGCCCGGTGGTTGTACCAGAGCTCCCGTTCGGTGTCCCCGACCGTGATCCGGACGCCGCGCGCGTCCGCGCTCTCCAACTGCTCAAACGACGCGGGGCGCTCCTGCTGATCCAGCTCCAGGGTGTGGATCAGCAGGTGTTTGCGCTCCTTTCGTTCGTCGGAAAGGGAGAGATATGGCTTCGGCTCGTCCTGCCCGTGGTCCACGTGCCCGATCTTCTCCTCGGGCTTCATTTTCGGCGTGTGGGAGATCAGCCGCGCGGTCATGCCGTCATTGTCGAACAGGATCGCGCCGTTCTCCTGCCGATACGTCCCGTCGAAATGCAGCGTGAACTGCACCGTGTCCGCCTCGTGGGTGTAAACGTCGTCGAAAATCGCCAGCATCCTGCCGTCCAGCCAGAGGAAGTTCCGGTACATCCGCGAGCACAGGTGCGCCGCGGGGCCGGTCGCGTCCGCCTGAAAAAAGACGAAATCCTTCCCTTCATAACGGTCGATGATCGCGCCGGGGAATTTCGTGCCCCGGTAAAGCTCCTCTGCGCGGCTTCCCCTGCCGCCGATCTGCAGCAGGCTGTGGGCGTCGTTCTGGCAGTAATAGTCGTGGTAGAGCGGGCTGGTGTAGACGCAGGTGCCGCTGTCGATAAAGAAGGGCCTGCCCTTGTGGAAAATCAGGAACGTGCCCGCGTCGTTGTGGGAGTGGTTCCAGCAGTAGCCGCTTTTCACCGCCAGCAGGGTGCTGTCCGGCGCCCAGTCGTCGCGGGTAACCGCGCAGCCGGAGGAATAGACCGCAGTCTTCGGCAGCGCGTCGAAGGACCCCTCCAGCGCCGCGAAATCATACCCGGCGATCTCATCCCAGAGATCTGTGCCGCAGGCGGCGGCAAGGGCGCGGGCGGCGGAGGTGTCGATCCCCAGCTTGACTGCATATTGTGCGAGCATGCCCACATTGACGTCAACGTCGCTGTCGCCGAAATTCAGCGAGGAATACCGGAGCTTCCCGTCCACGGTCCGGGGATAGCTGAAGCACAGCGCCCCGTCGCAAAGCCCGGCGGGCAGGGCGGCGCGGATTCGCTCGTTCCTGCCGCAGCAGCGCTCCCGGCACCACAGGTACCGCAGCAGAGAGCCGGTGCCGTAATTGTCGTAGTTGACGCTCTCGTAAAACATGCCCCGGTCGTCAAAATTGCGCATTTTGTTGAACAGGGGATTGCCCGGGTAGGTCAGGTATTCCGCCAGCGCGTCGTCGGCCGCCCGCAGCATCCGATCCGCGTCCGCGCTGATATGCTCCCGGATCGCCAGCAGTGCGATGGCCGCCTCGGAGACGCACACCGCCCACCAGTTGTGCCCCATGGAATCCAGCGCGTGGATGCGGCTCTCCGGCAGCGCCCAGTCCCCCAGCGCGGGCTTCACGCCCTTCTCAAAAATGCCCTCGGCCAGGCGGCTCCGGTCTTCGGGGGTGAGAGAATCACAGATAAGGTCGAAGATCCTGCCCATCGCCAGCGCGGTGCGGGTGGAGATCAGGTCGGAATGCCAGGGATTCGGCTTGCGGTTCACATAGCTGGCCGAATACCAGCGCTCGAAGCCAATGAACTGCCCGACCAGTTCTTTGAGCCGTTCGGCGCAGCGGCGGTCTCCCTCGATCAGATAGCTGAGGCCGAGCGCACAGCAGAACCGGTCCGCCTGCGCGCTGAGCAGGCCGAAATTGCCGTGCAGCGTGGTGCTGCCGTTCGCCTCTTCCCAGGAGACGAAGGGCTCGGTGAGATATTCCCCGGCTTTCTCCGTCGCCCTCGCATAGCGTTCTTTGGCGGCGGCGTCGGTCCCGATCTTCTCGCGGAAGGCGTCGGCGTCCGCCCGGGAGAAAAACAGATATGGATGCTGCATTGATGTCACCTCCGCGTTTGCTTCTGAGAATAATGTATACCATACGGGGGAAAAATGCAAGTTGCCGCGTAAAAAAACAGTCCGGGGGACTGTTTTCAGCGGCAACCGACGAAGCTATGCTTCGCGGAGCAAGGTCGGGAACAGGGATGTTCGTGACTCGTGATTCGTGATTGACGCGTAAAGAAAACAATCCGGTGGATTGTTTTTAGCGGCAACCGACGAGACGAAGCTATGCTTCGCGGGGTACGCTCTGGCATGCGGATTGTAGATATAACCTACAGCCGGTCGCCGCGCTTTTTCGGAACCAATTACCGGCAACCGGCAACCTGCAACTCGATATGTCGAACAAGTTCGACTCGATATGCCGCCAAGGCGGCTCGATATGCGTCGCAAGCGACGCAAGACGGGGCGCGGGGCGCCCCCGATATCCTGCGCGGATTCCAATACCTCGGGACTTGGGCCTCGGGTCTCGGGACTTAAATTCTGATTGATCGCTCCGCGATAAATCAGAATTTACGAATATCCGATCGCCACGGCCAGCATCAGAAAGGCGACGGAGACCGCCCCTTCGATCAGAAACAGCCTGGCGGACCATCTGAGCCAGTTTTTGTAGGAGACGCCCACCATGCCGATTGCGATGATCATCATCCCGCTGGTGGGGTACAGCAGGTTCGTAAAGCCGTCGGCGAAGCAGAAGGTGATCACGACGGACTGCCGGGTCAGCCCCATAAGGTCGCAGAGGATCGCCATCAGCGGCACGATCAGGAACGCCTTGGCGGTGCCGCTGCCGATGAAGAATTCCAGCAGGGCGATGAACAGGAACATCAGCAGGATCACGCCGTAGGGGGAGATGCCCTGCATGGCGCCGCTCAGCCGGTGCAGGATCGTGTGCATGATCATGCCCTCGTTGAGGATATAGGTGATCGCCAGAATGAAAACCACCAGCGGCACTACCGGCAGGATGGTTTTGATTCCCGCGCCGAATGCCGCCGCCAGCTTTTTGCCCCGAAGGCCGGAAACGCGCCCCGCCAGAAGGCCGCCCACCGGGAAAAAGACCGCCATGCAGCCCATGGAGGCGTAGCTGCCGATCGCGGTCATCAGCTCATTGCCGGTCCTTGCGCCGGCGACGCTCAGCACGAAGGAGACGACGGTCCCGACGAGAACGCCGGAGAGGGCGATCACGAAGGTCTTTGCCGCCGCGGCGACGTTTTTCATCTTCAGCGTCTGCTCGCAGACCTCAAGGGAGTACCGGTCCCGGATCTCCCGGTCCGTCGCCCAGGCGGGGGATTTTTTGGGGTCCTTCTCTATTTTTTTCGCGTACCGGATCAGAAACCCCGTCAGCGTGGTGTACACCGCGACGAAGATCACCAGCCGCAGCCAGAGACCGGAGAAGATCGGCAGCCCCGCCAGCTTCTGCACCGTGATCACGTTGAAGGGGTTGAAGGTGGCGGCGGTAAAGCCGAAGGCCACGGCGACGAAGCTCATGCCGATGCCGGTCAGCGAATCCCAGCCCATCGCAAGCGAGATCGCCACCGCCAGGGGGACCAGGGTGAGGCTCTCCTCTAAAATGCCCGCGGTGGAGCTTAAAAACATACAGAAAAACACCATCACCGCAATCAGCAGGAACCGCCGGTCCCGGAATTTGTTCACGATCACCGCCATCAGGTATTTCAGCACGCCGATCCGGTCGAGGATCAGAAACGTGCCGCCCACCAGCATCAGCAGGGCGATGATCGCCGCGCCGGTGGCTGCGTTGCTGTTGGTGAACGCCAGCACGGGCGACGCGAGGATCTTCCACACCGGCATTTTGTAGTCCGGGTTTTCGGCGTAAGTGTCCGCGATCACGGAGCCGTTGGCGTCGGTCTCATACTGCCCGCGCGGCAGGACCTGCGTTAGGGTCCCGGCGATCAGCATGACGGCAGCCAGGATCCCGGCGATGGAGATCACCGTTTTTTTGTCGATATTCAGCCCTTCGGCTGCTTTCTTTTTCTCCGCCATCAGTTAGCCCGCCATTCTTCTGATGTATTTTTTAAAGAATGCCACTGCCCCGGGAAGGGACTCCAGCGGCACCCGCTCGTTGGTGCCGTGGGCCAGCATCAAAAGCGCCGGCGGCAGGACGAAGGGGGAGAACCGATAGATCTGATTCGTCAGCGGCTCGTAATAGCGGGCGTCGGTGCCGCCCATCACCACAAAGGGGACGATCATGGCCTTCCCGTTCTGCGCCCGGCAGATCTCCGCGATGGCGCGGAAGCTCGGCGTGTCCACGGGGGAGACGCAGGAGGGCTCGTTGCCTCCCAGCAGCCGTACCGCCACGTTTTTATTTTTTACCGCCTTTCGGATATGCGCCTCCACGTCGGCGATGCAGCTGCCCGGCATGATGCGGAAATTCGCCGTCGCCGCCGCCTTCTGGGGCATCACGTTGGCCTGGGGGCTGCCTGAGGTCATTGTGACCGCCGTTGTGGTGCGCACAAGGGACGCCGCCGCGGGCACGGCGGTGATCGCCGGCTTCAGCGCCGGCAGCAGGAATTTGAGATTGCTGCCCACCAGCCGTGCGGGGTATTTCATGTTCCGGGCGACGGTGTCGACGATGCGCCGCAGCTCCGGCGTGATGCGGGCGGGGAACTGATGGTCCTCCAGCCGCACGATCGCCTTGGACAGCTCGCCCACGGCGGAATGCTTCGGCGGAGCGGAGGAATGCCCGCCCTTTGCGCTGACTCTCAGCTCGAAATCACAATAGCCCTTCTCGCCGACGCCCACGCCCACCAGCAGCCGGTCCAGCACCAGCGGCACGTTCAGCTCCGGCATGGCGCCGCCCTCGTCCAGCACGCATTCCAGCTCGATTCCCCGACCCTGCAGGGTCTTGACAATCTTGCGGGCGGCGGAGTGCTCGTCGTCCATCAGCTCCTCGTTATAGCCCAGGCAGATCAGCACCGTCCGCTCCGGCTCAAAACCCTCCTCCAGCAGCGTCTCCACGCTCTCCAGCACCGCGACCACGCGGGTGCGTCCAGTCCGCCAGCTTCGATTTCGGCACCGGCACCACATCCTGATGTCCCAGCAGGGCGATGGGTTTCAGCGTCGGGTCGCTGCCCTGCCAGGTGTACACAAGCCCCGCCCGCCCGACGATCTCTTTTTTCAGCTTGCGGTGGATCAGCGGGTATTGCGTCTCAAACAGGGCGTGCAGCTTCTCAAACTCGCCCCACTCCACTTCTTCTTCCTCTAAATTCGACACCGTCCTGCACCGGATCGCCCCCTGCAGCGTCTCGGTGTAACGCGGGAGGTTCACCGTTTCCTCTTCGCCTTGCGCCGCCTCCTGTTTTTTCGGCACATAAAGCGCCGTCCGTACCGCGTGGGCGGCGGTCAGCGCCCCGGCGGCGGCAAGTGAGATCGTAAGAGCTTTGTTTTTCATCTGCGCAGCACTCCTGAAATTGAATAATTATACATTTACCGGTAATATTAGCATAATTATAATACAATATCAAGAGAATGATGAAAAATTATACAATTGTATTGCGAATATCCGCGTTTTACGCCCGGATCGTTCCTCCGGGGAAATTTGCGCCGGCCGTCCCGCGGGGCAGCCGGAGGTCTTGCGCGGCTTGACAATTATCCCTTTTTATATTAGAATAAATCAGAAACTGACAGAAACACAGGTGAGATTCATGGATGAGATAGAGGTCGAGATCGTGACAATGACCGGGTTCAAGAAATTTCTGATCGTGACCGCTTCGGTCATCGCGGGGCTGTTTCTTATCTCTGTCGTCGGCGGTTTTATTTTCGTGGGGCATTATCTCAACAAAATGAAACGGGTGAACAACGAGGTGGACACGGTCTCCCCGGAGGATGAGGATTTTGAGACGGACGAGAACAACGGGCTGGATATTCTGGACCCGGATTCGATCCTGTGGAATCCCGTCACCTCCGACCCGGCGGCGCTCGCCGGCTCCCGCATGATGAATTTTCTTCTGATCGGCCAGGACCGGCGGCCCGGCGAGGGGCGGCAGCGCTCCGACGCGATGATCGTCTGCAGCGTCAATCCCGCCTCGAAAAAAGTCGCGATGGTCTCCTTTCTGCGCGACCTTTACGTGCAGATCCCCGGCTACACCGACAACCGCCTCAACGCCGCCTACGCCTTCGGCGGCTTCCGGCTGCTCAAGCAGACCCTTTACGTCAACTTCGGCATCTCCGTCGACGGCTGCTTTGAGGTGGATTTCACCGGCTTCAAAACCCTGATCGACGAGATCGACGGCATCGACATCACCCTGACCGCGGCGGAGGCCAAGCGCATCGGCAAGGGCACCGTGGAGGGTGTGAACCACATGAACGGCGAGCGGGCGCTGGCATACGCCCGGATCCGGAAAATCGGCACGGATTTCGCCCGCACCAACCGCCAGCGCACCGTGCTGATGGCGGCGTATCAGAAAGTGAAGGGCAAAAGCCCCTCGGAGCTGCTGCGACTGCTGGAGGACACGCTGCCCTTTATCACCACCGATATGTCCAACGCCGATATCTACGCCACGGCGATGAAGCTGTTCCCGATGGTGCGCTCTGTGGAGATCGGATCCTATTACATCCCGCCGGACAACGCCTATTCCAACGTGTATATCCGGGGCATGGCGGTGCTGCTGCCGGACC
>CACYHJ010000298.1:3848-8906 GCA_902774165.1 Oscillospiraceae bacterium | reverse complement strand
AATAAGAAAACTGCCCGGGAGGACGGATATGGAAACGAACAAAATCCCCTCCGCAGACGCTTGGCTGCGCGAGGCGAAGGCCGACGCCGCGGCGTCGGGGTGCGGCATGTTCCTGCTGCACAACGGCGTGGTGCGGCGCAGCGCGAAGGCGCGCGTGCGCGCCGGGGACGCGGACGCGCCGGACGTGCGCGGCATGCGCTTTTCCTACGACCGGGAAAAGACCGCCGGGTTCTGCGGCGCGACCGCCGTCCTGAAGGCGGCGCGCGCGGGGCTGCATCTGTGGGAGGAGCCCTCGATCAGCGGAGAAAACGGCGCGGGGACCGTGTTCTTCAGCGGCTGCGGGCTGCGCTGCGTCTATTGTCAGAATTATGAGATCAGCGGCGGCGCGGCGGGAGCCGAAATCACCGTTTCCCGTCTGCGGGAAATCTTTTTCGAGCTGATCGGCAGGGGCGCGGAGTGTATCGACCTTGTCACGCCGACCCATTTCACGCCGCAGATCGCCGAAGCGCTGCGGGGCGGACTGCCCGTGCCGGTGGTCTGGAACAGCTCCGGTTACGAGCGGGTTGAAACGCTGAAAAGGATGGACGGGCTTGTGGACGTCTATCTGCCGGATTTCAAGTATTCCGATCCCGCCGCGGCAAAAAAATATTCAAACGCGGCGGATTATCCGTCCGTTGCCCTTGCCGCCCTGCGGGAGATGTACCGCCAGACGGGGCCGCTGCGGTTCTCGGAAAAAGGGACGCTGACCCGGGGCGTGCAGGTGCGGCATCTTGTTCTGCCGGGAAACCTTGAAAACACTTACGGGGTGATCGACGCGTTCTCGTCCCTGTTTCCGTCGGGGGAGGCGGGCTTCAGCCTGATGAGCCAGTTCACGCCCACGCCCGCATGCGAACAATATCCGGAGCTGAACCGCAGACTCACCGCCGAGGAATATGAAAAGGCCGTGGATTATATGTATCTCTGCGGCGTTGAAAACGGCTTCGTGCAGGAGCTCTCGTCGGCGCGGGAGGAGTACGTCCCCGCGTTTGACGGCAGCGGCGTTTTACCGCAGGCCGACCGGCCGCCGAAAGCCGATACCATCTGATGCATTCCGTTTTGTTAAAGATATTTTCACAGAAAGAAGATGCGAACATGAGGACCGGATTCAGGAAGCTGTGCGCGCTGATGCTGGCGGCGCTGCTGCTCGTCTCCTGCTGCGGCGTAAGCGTTTATGCGCGGCAGCCTGAAAAGAATGAAACGCCCGTGATCTTTATTGCGGGCTTCGTTTCCACGCCGACGATGGATATGGAGACCGGGGACCGTGTGTTTCCGCCCGACGGAAAGCTCGTCGCCGAAGTTTTCAAGGAATACGCCTGGTCGATGGTGAAGAGCGTGATCGCGCGGGATTACGTCGCTCTGGACTCCCCGCTGATCAACGCGGCGTACCGGATCTTTAACCCGATCCGCTGCGACGAAAACGGCGACCCCGTCAACGCCTCGACGACCACCTCCTACGTATGGCCGACGCAGGAGGAGATCCTTGCGAAATACGACCCCGAAAAGGGATATTCCGCCTCGGATAATATCTATTACAGCTTCGACTGGCGGCTCGATCTGAAAACGCTGTCGTCGCAGTTCCGCGACTTTGTCGAATACGTCGTCGACGTTACGGGCGCGCAGAGCGTGGACGTCATCGGCTCGAGCATGGGCGCGTGCGTTCTGACAAGCTATCTTTACCGTTACGACAGCGAATATATCCGCAAGGCCGTGTTTCTGAGCGGCGCGTTTCAGGGCGCGAGCGTCTGCGGCGAACCCTTCGCGGGGAAATTCAGCTTTGACGCCGAGACGCTGCTCGCTTTTCTCTCCTCCGTCACCGGACGCGATCTCAAGGGCGAGCTGCTGGACGCGCTGATCGACGCGCTGTATCAGGCGGGGGTCGTCGACGGCGTGATCACGCTTGCGAACAATATCAACGAATACGCGATGCAGAACATCTATTCCCAGTCGCTCTCCTACATCTTCGGCAGAATACCGGGGTTCTGGGCGCTGATCCCGTACGACCTGTACGACGAAGCGAAGGATAGCTTTATTCAGGGCATCGTGACGGACGAATTCTATGAGAAAATCGACTGGTACCATGAGATCCAGGGGATGGTCCCGCAGATCCTGCGCGGCGCCATGGAGAAAGGCGTCTCGGTCTCCGTATTGTCAAAATACGGCACGTCCGGTATCCCCGCGGTGCCGAGTCAGAAAAATCTCACCGATATGGTGGTGGATACGAAGTATTCTTCGATCGGCGCGACCTGCGCGCTGATCAACGAGCCGTTCCCCGAAGACGTCGTGCAGAAGATCGACGACGGGGCCGACCGCATCTCGCCCGACCGCTATATCGACGCCTCGACGTGCGAATTCCCTGAGTTTACCTGGTTTATCAAAAATCTCAAGCATACGATGCATCCGCTAAGCGAGTACGCGTTTATCGACGCGCTGTTTGCCTGCGAGGAGCAGCCGACGACGGAAACCTTTGCGGAATATCCGCAGTTTCTGATCTTCACGCGGGAGGACGAGATCGAACCGCTTACGGCGCAGAACGATTATGCGATCGTTTCGGTCCCCTATCGGGGCAAAAACGTTTTCGAACGGTTCCGCCTGTTTATGGAGGACGTCGCGAAAATGATCCGTCTGATGTTCCGTATGCTGGGAGAACAGATCCGGACCGGCTCCGGGCCGCTGTTTTCCGTACAGGACGCTTAAACGATAGATAAAGGAGATTTTTTCATGGCAATTCTTCGTTCTGCCGTCGTCGGCTGCGGCAATATCAGCCGTTCGCACTTTGACGCGCTCGCCTCGTGCGAGAACGCGGTTCTCGCGGCCGTATGCGACGATCGGAAGGACCGGGCCGACGCCGCCGCGGCGAAATACGGCGTGAAGGCCTATTACGATCTTCGCGATCTGCTCGCCGACGGCGTCGCGGACGTCGTACATATCTGCACGCCTCATTATCTGCACGCCTCCATGGCGATCGCCGCGCTGGAGGCGGGCAAGCACGTCTTCTGCGAAAAGCCCATGGCGATCCGGTATGACGACGCGCTGCGGGTGACGGACGCCGCCGAAAAGAGCGGAAAGCATTTCGGCGTGTGCTTCCAGAACCGATATAATACGTCTTCACGCATCGCGAAGGAAACGCTCGACAGCGGGCGGCTGGGAAAGATCCTCGGCGCGCGGTCCGTCGTCGCCTGGGACCGGGACGAGAATTATTACCGCGCCGACGCGTGGCGCGGAAAGATCGACACCGAGGGCGGCGGCGTGATGATCAATCAGGCGATCCATACGCTGGATCTGACCGCCTGGTTTGTCGGCAGCCCGGTGACGCAGATCAAAGCGAGCATTTCCACAAAGCGCCTTGCGGACTTTATCGAGGTTGAGGATACCGCCGACCTTCTGATGCAGTATGAAAACGGCGCGCGGGGCGTGTTCTACGCCACCATCTGCTCCGCCGGCAATTCCCCCATCGAGGTGGAGGTCTACTGCGAGAACGGCAAGATCACCCTGTCCGACGCGCTGACGATCCGTGAAAACGGAAAACCGGACGAGGTGTATGAGATCGACCGTCCCACCGGCGCGAAGGCCTACTGGGGCACCGGGCACACGCATATCATCAACGATTTTTATGACAGCATCGTCACCGCAAGACCCTTCGCCGTAGACGCCGCCGAGGCGGCCAAATCCGCGCGGATGACGGAGATGATCTATCAAAGCGCGGGTGTGATTCGTGATTCGTTTCATAAACCCAGACGCAGAGCGTATCCTTGCGGTTTCCGAGTCACGAGTCACGAGTCACGAAGCAACGGCGCGTCAGCGCGACAAATTCAGTATTTACCAACCAAAGAAAGGACAATATCCATGACCGACCGTTCTCCCGAATCCCGCGCGGCGGAATTGCTCGCGCAGATGAGTCTCGATGAAAAAATCCATCAGGTCTGCGCCGAAATGATTTTCGACGTGACCGGCGATTACGACGATCGGCGGGACCCGCGCTGCGGCAGTTACCGCAACCCCGGGCATTTTATGCATTATCAGCGGGAAACGCCCGCCTCTCCCGCCGAGGTGACCGAACAAATCAATCATGACGTGAGGCGCAGCATCGAATCCCAGCCCCACGCGATCCCGCCCATCGAAAACGGCGAGGCGCTGCACGGCGCCCAGTGGGGCATGGGCACCTGCTTCCCCCAGCCCATCGCCATGGCGTCCTCTTTTGACCCGGAACTGACCGGGCGGATCGCCGACGTGATCGGCAGGGAGTGCGCCGCCGTCGGCGTCCGGCAGGTGTTTTCTCCGGTGGTGAACGTCGTCCGGGACTGCCGCTGGGGCAGGACCGTGGAGACCTACGGCGAGGACGTTAAGCTATCCTGCGATATGGGCGCCGCCATGTGCCGCGGGCTTGAGAAAAACGGCGTGACCGCCACGCCGAAGCATTTCGCGGACAACTACGCCGCCGGAGGCCGGGATTCCAACTATTCCGACACAAGCGAGCGGACCATGCGCGAGGTGTTCCTTCCGCCCTTCAAGGCTTGCTTTGACGCGGGCGCCCGGTCGGTGATGGCGGCATACAACGGCTGGGAGGGCGTGCCCTGCTCGGCGAACCGGCGGCTGCTGACGGAGATTCTCCGGAATGAATGGGGTTTCGACGGCTTTGCGGTCTCCGATTACGGCGGCGTGGAGGGCATGCATTCCGCCCATCGCTACGCGGCGGATGAAGCCGACGCGGCGGCAAAGGCGCTGAAGGCGGGCCTTGACGTGATCCTGCCTTATAACCGGTTCGATACGGTGAAGCGCGCTGTGGAACAGGGGCTGATCTTCGAAGAGGAGCTGGACCGGAACGTGCTGCGGATCCTCACCGCCAAATTCCGTCTCGGCCTGTTTGACAATCCGTATCAGGACCCTCAGGCGGCGGAAAAGCTCGTCCGCTGCGAGGCGCACAGAAAACTTGCGCTGGAGGCGGCGAGGGAATCCATCATCCTTCTGAAAAACGAGAAGATCCTTCCGCTGGACCGGCACAAGATCAAGAAGATCGGCGTG
>CACYHJ010000298.1:0-3843 GCA_902774165.1 Oscillospiraceae bacterium | reverse complement strand
CGTGCCTGCCGCCGTGGCGGCCTTTACCGCGGGCGGCCTGTGGCTGGACGCGCTGCGGGCGTATCTCGGCGATGCGGTCGAAATCATCTATGCGGACAGTGAAAGGATCCCGGAGATCGCGCCGGGCTGCGACGTGAATTTCTATTTTACCTCCCTTGTGGAGGGGGAGGGGAGCGACCGCAGCGACCTGCGTCTGCCCTCCGTCACCGTCCATAAAAACCGGGCGGAGGACGGCGGGATCATCGTAGACGCGGCTGAACAGGTGATTAAGGACGATCAGGAAGCCTCTATTATCAATCTGTATAAGGCGAATCCGAATTCCGCGGTGATCCTGCTCAACGGCGCGCCGATCGATATGACAGCCTGGATCGACGCCGCCGGCGCCGTGATTGAGGCGTGGTATCCCGGCGAGCAGGGTGCGAAGGCTCTGGCGGAGATTTTGTTCGGCGAGACCAACCCCTCCGCGAAGCTGCCCATCTGCTTCCCGAAGAGCGCGGGACAGCTGCCGCTGTATTACGCGTTCAAGCCCAGCGGCAGGGGCTACGCCTACTGCGACAACGACGGCAGGCCGCTGTATCCCTTCGGCTACGGCCTGAGCTACACGTCGTTTGAGATCTCCGACGCGCGTATTTCTATAAAGGATAACAAAGCGGAGATCGCCTTTGCCGTTCGCAATACCGGCGGGCGTGACGGGACGGAGGTCGTGCAGCTCTACGTTGGGTCGCACAATTGCGAGGTCGTCCGTCCGGGAAAAGAGCTCAAGGCTTATGCCCGTGTTTCCGTTCCGGCGGGGGGAACAAAAAAATGCGTTCTGACGCTTGACCTCGACGCGTTCTCTTATTATAATATCGGTATGGAGTACGGTCCCCACGACGGCTGCCATACCCTGATGCTCGGCGCGTCCTCGGAGCAGATCTGTGCGGAGTTTGAGGTTGAAGTGAGGGAAGGAATACTTTCATTGTCTGAATGGGATCAAACTCAAGGTAAAAAAGGAGAGAACAAACAATGAAAAACATTTTTGAAGCCCCCTTTGTCCGTGAGATGGAACGCACAACCGCGAACATGTACCGCCTGGGCTGGGACGAGCGCAACGGCGGCAACATCAGCTATATGCTGGATGAAAAACAGGTGGCGGACTATCTTGATTTCAACACCGTCCTTCGCCGCATCCCCACCGGCTTCGACGCAAAGGAGCTGGCAGGCAGGATCTTTATCGTCACCGGAACCGGGAAGTATTTCAAAAACGTGGACGACGACCCCGAAACCAACCTCGGCATCATCCGCATCTCCGAGGACGGCGTGAATGCCGAGCTGCTCTGGGGCTATAAGGACGGCGGCAAGTTCACCAGCGAGCTGCCCGCGCACCTGATGAGCCATATCGCCCGGCTGAAGGCGGACCCGGAGAACCGTATCATCATGCACTGCCATCCGGATTATACCCTCGCCATGACCCAGCTGCACGAGATGGAAGAAAAGGCCGTCACCCGCACCCTTTGGGGGCAGATGACCGAAAGCATCGTGGTGTTCCCCGACGGCGTGGGCGTGCTGCCCTGGATGGTCTGCGGCACCAACGAGATCGGCGAGGCGACGGCGGAAAAAATGAAGGATTACCGTCTTGTGATCTGGACCCTGCACGGCATTTACGGCGCCGGAAAAAATATGGACGAGGTGTTCGGCCTGATCGAGACCGTCGAGAAGGCGGCAAAACAGTATATCATCACCATGCCATACGACAAGAAGCAGCGCATTTCCGACGAGGAGCTTGTGGCGCTTGCAGACCGGTTCGCTCTGAATTACCGGAAGGACTTCCTGAATCTGCCGCAATAAGATTACGGACGACAGCGGCTGCCGAAGCGAAATAACGCGTCTTCGGCGGCCGCTGTGAAACATCAAT
The DNA here is from genome assembly GCA_902774165.1 of Oscillospiraceae bacterium. Lineage (GTDB taxonomy): Bacteria > Bacillota > Clostridia > Oscillospirales > Acutalibacteraceae > RGIG2774. Next base: position 1,949 of record CACYHJ010000298.1, on the reverse strand, counting down.
GAATAAACGCCCGGCTCCGTTGTGAAGAAACTTTTCAAACCCCCTTGACAAAATTTAAAATTCTCCTTGACATGCCGTCGGCACGTTGGTATAATGAATATCCTATTATTATGGATATTGTCGCCCATCGTGTTTACGGCATGCCGTTTTTATTTGCGGGAAGCGGTTTTTCGGCAAAACGCGGGCGGCGGTGTCCCGGATCGGAGTGAATGTGTAATATGGTAAACGTTACCCCAGTTCAGCAGGGGAAGACCATGCGAATGAGCTTCGGCAAGATCAAGGAGATCATGCAGATGCCCAACCTGATCGAGGTGCAGAAGAATTCCTTCAAATGGTTCCTCGACGAAGGCCTGAAAGAGGTTTTCCGCGACACTGCCGACATCACGGATTATTCCGGAAAGCTCGTTCTCCATTTTGAGACCTACAACATCGACGCGGACCACCCGAAGTATTCCATCAAGGAATGCAAGGAGCGCCGCACCACCTATGAGGCGTCGCTGTATATCTCGGCGTCCCTGCTCAATACGGAGACCGGCGCGATCCAGGAGACCAAGGATATCCGCATCGGCCTGCCCTATATGACCGAGAGCGGCACCTTCGTCATCAACGGCGCGGAGCGTGTGATCATCTCCCAGCTGGTCCGTTCCCCCGGCGTCTACTACGGTATGACCCGCGACAAGACCGGCAAGAAGCTGTTCAACACCACCGTGATCCCCAACCGCGGCGCGTGGCTTGAGTATGAGTCCGACCAGAACGACCTGTTCTACGTCCGCATCGACAAGAACAGGAAACTGCTCATCACCACCTTTATCCGCGCGCTGGGCCTTGAGACCAACGCCGAGATCGACGAATTCTTCGGCTACGACGACAGAATCCGCGCAACCCTCGATAAGGATACCACACAGAACTCCGCTGAAGCACTTTTGGAAGTTTACAAGAAGCTTCGCCCCGGCGAGCCTCCGACGCTGGAATCCGCAAAAAGTCACCTGGACGCTCTTCTGTTTGACGAGCACAGATACGACATTTCCCGTGTCGGCAGATACAAATATAATAAGAAGCTGTCCATTTCCGACAGACTCAAAGGCAACGTGCTTGCCGAGAGCATTGTCGATCCCGAGACCGGCGAGGTCCTTGCGGAAGCCGGCGATAAGATCACCAAGCAGAAGGCCTACGAAATCGAGCAGACCGGCGTGACCGAGGCGTTCGTCATTCCCGAGGGCGCCGAGGACAAAAAAGTCAAGATCGTTTCCAACGGTATGGTTGACGCAGGCCCGCATCTGCCGATGTTTACCGAGGAAGAGCTTGAGGCGCTCGGCGTGATCGAGAAGGTCAAGTTCAAGGTCCTCAAGGAGATCCTTGACGAGAACGGGGACGACAAGGACGCGATCGCCGCCGGCATTCAGGCGCGCATCGGCGAACTGATCCCCAAGACCATCACCGTGGACGATATCATGGCGTCGGTCAGTTACCTCAACTGCCTTGCCGAGGACGTGGGCGACATCGACGATATCGACCACCTGGGCAACCGCCGCGTCCGTTCCGTCGGCGAGCTGCTGCAGAACCAGTTCCGCATCGGCTTTGCGAGAATGGAGCGCGTGATCCGCGAGAGAATGTCCCTGCAGGGGCAGGAGACCGAAAAGGTCACTCCGCGCGATCTGATCAATATCCGGCCCATCATCGCCGCCATCCGGGAGTTCTTCGGCTCTTCGCCGCTGTCCCAGTTCATGGATCAGGCGAACCCCCTTGCGGAGCTGACGCATAAGCGCCGTATCTCCGCTCTCGGCCCCGGCGGCCTGTCGAGAGACCGCGCCGGATTCGAGGTCCGCGACGTTCATTACAGCCATTACGGCCGTATGTGCCCCATCGAGACCCCGGAAGGTCCCAATATCGGCCTGATTTCTTATCTTGCTACCTTCGCGAGAATCAATAAGTACGGCTTTATCGAGGCG
>CACYHJ010000297.1 GCA_902774165.1 Oscillospiraceae bacterium | reverse complement strand
CTGCGAACGCAGTCAAGGGCTTTGACGACGCGATCAAAGCGGCGGTGGATTTCGCCCGTCAGGACGGAGAGACCCTTGTGGTCGTCACCGCGGACCATGAGACCGGAGACCTGTACAAGGAAAACGGCGTTTACACTTTCCACAGCGGCTCCCATACCGGCGCCAACGTCCCGGTGCTGGTTTACGGCTGCAGCGATTTTCTGTCTGCTGGCGAGGCGATCGACAACACGCAGATCCCCGTCCGCATCGCGCAGCGCCTGGGCTGGGACGCAGCGGAGCTTCCGGCAACGGATTTCGGGCCGGTCTATGACATCATTCTGCGTTTTCTCACTCTGTTCAGCGAGAAAATCAGCTGATACGGGAACACGGTACCGGAAAAAAATCGATCCGCATCCTTCCATCCGGCAATATCGACCGGGCAGCGCTTTCCGGCTGCCCGGTCGATTTTTTTACGGAACCGAATTATGACCGGAAAACTGTGCGTACCCGCGTTTGCAGTCAGATCACGACCGTTGTATCGGCCGCATCTCCCCCGTCGCCGAGGGCGGTTTTCATTTCATTGACGTCCGCCGCCATGATCTGGATAAATCGCTGGATATCGCTGTTCCAGAGGATGATATTCATGCCCTTCCCCGCCCAGAGAAGCTGTTTCTCTTTGGATCCGGAGAAATGGTTGCCCACGCCGATCCCGCGTTTGCGGCAGGCGGCGATGATCCGCTCAACGTATGCCTCAAATTCCGGATCGTCGTACTGCTCGGGAACGCCCAGATTGACCGAGAGATCGTGGGGACCGATGAAGACCGCGTCGATATCCGGCATATCCAACAGCTCGTCGATATGGTCGACGGCGAACCGGCTTTCGATGTTGAGGATCAGCAGCCGCCCGTCGTTGTATTTTTTGAAATATTCCCGCTCCGCCGGCGTAAGCGTCTCCCGCCCGGACAGCACGTCGGCGAGGCGCTTCCCCTTCAGCGGACGGTATTTCACCGCGCCGCGCATCCGGTTGATCTCTTCGACCGATTCAAGATAAGGCGAGACGATCCCCGCCGCGCCCGCGTCCATGGCGACCGACATATCGTAGGGATTCGGCTCCGGCACCCGGACGACGGGCGCGATATTCCTCGCCGCGTACGCCTGGCACATCCAGCTCATCTGACTGCGGTCAAGGGGCATGTGCTCGGTGTCGATAAAGACGAAATCCACGCCCGTTTTTCCGATCTCCGCCGCCCACTTCGGCGAGGGAGAGGCGATGCAGGTGCCGTACACGCGCCGGCCTGTCACAAAGGCTTCCTTCAGTTCATACTGATCCATAATAACGCGTCCTTTTTCCTCTTTTTGTCATGTTCCGCTTTCTATTATACCGAAAAGTAAAAATAAAGCAAGTATTAATAAAAAAAGGCTCACATTCTCCGGTTCTTCCGAAAGGGAAAGGCCCGCCGGGCAGGGAAAAATATTTTGCGGCAGACGGATCTGCGCATTGATTTATCCCGAAACAGATGTTAAAATAGAAGCAGACCAACAGACGGGGGCGTTTTATGGACAGTACGGAGAGAGTACGGCGCACGATCCTGGGGCTGGAGACCGACAGACAGCCGATCTACGGTTGGGTTGCCGCAAACCTGACCGACGAGCTGAACGCGGCCTACGGTTCCGTCGCGGCGTTTGAGGACAAGTACGAATTCGATATGAGTCACATCTTCGGCGGCCCGGGCGCCTTCGACCGGGGCGTTTTCGACCGTCTGCAGGCGAAACACGGGGAACTGACGCCCGATCTGCTGACAGAAGAGGATTTTTTCACGGATCCCGACAATCCCGCCGATTACCGGAATATCCGGGACGCGATGGCGTTCCACAAGGCGCGGGGACGCTTCTGCTACGTCCAGACACCGGGCTTTTTCGAGCAGTTCAACGACGTGTTCGGCATCGAGAACCAGCTTCTGTACCTCGCCCTGTACCCGGAGGAGCTGGACGAGCTGTACCGGCGGCAGGCGGAATGGACCGTAACATTTGCCGGCCGCTGCATTGATCTGGGGATCGACATGATCCATATTTCCGACGACTGGGGTTCGCAGAACAACCTGATGTTCAGCCCGCGGCTCTGGTGGGAAATTATCTACCCGCATATGAAGCGGGTGGTGGATTACGTGCATTCCCGCGGGTGCTTCTGCTCCCTGCACTCGGACGGCTGCATCGCGAAGGTCACGGACGGCATCGAAGCGCTGGGGCTGGACGTCGTGCATCCCTGGCAGGAGAGCGCGGGGATGTCCTACGACCTTTGGCTTGAGAAATATCGGGACAAATTCGCCATTCTCGGCGGCATATGCATCCAGACCGCCCTCGGCATTATGGACCGGGACGCGCTGGAACATGAGATCCGAAGAGTTTTCGCTCTGCTGCGGGGCAAACGCTGGATCTGCTGCACGACCCATTTTGTACAGCAGCACTGCACTGTTGAAGATCTTGCGTTCGCCTACGACATGATTTACCGGCTTGCGAGAGAATGAGCGAAGCGCCGGTTTTTTCCGATCCCGTTGATACTTCGGATTCTCCGACTGTTTCCGCCGCTGTCTCTGAAAAATTATAAAATCAAACGCACTGATATTTCGTTTCCGGGAGGTTTTTTCCATGATAAGAATACAGCTTTTTCTGCGCGCGCTCGTGCTGCTTGTGAGCATCGTCACCGGTTTTTTCGCGGGGCTGATCCCCCACGACGCGTCAAAGTATTATTCAGAAGATGAGATCGCCGCCTTCACCGCCGCGAGCGAGGCGGCGTATCCCGACGGCATGATCATCGCCATCGGCGGCGGGTTCGACACGGATGAGAATTTCGCCCCGATCCTTGAGCGCTGCATGGCGCACGCGGGCAAAGAGCACCCGAATCTGCTGTTCATTCCCACCGCCGACCGGGACGAATACTCGGCGGACAACGCGATCCTCCGCCGCTTTTCCGAAGCGGGCTGTGAAACGGACGTGCTGCTGGTCAGCAAAGCATCCAAAGAGGAGGTTGCGCAAAAATTCGCGTGGGCTGATATTGTTTACGAAACCGGCGGGAGCCTGAAATTCCTGACCGAAAACTGGGCCGAAAAGGGCGTTTACGCCGCGGCGGACGAGGCGCTCAGACGCGGCGCGGCGCTGCTGGGCGTCAGCTCCGGCGCCATGTGCTGGGCGGACCGGGGCTGGGACGACACCGAGCCGGAAACCCTGCGCATCATTGCCCACGGGCCTTTTGTCGGCAAAGCGCCGGGCTTCGCCTATTATGAGTGCGCGGGGCTTCTCCCGTTCTGCGTCACGCCCCATTTTGACAGCATCGGCTGGCGTTCCTATTATTTTGAGGCGCCGGAGGCGGATTTCCCGTCCCTGTGCATCGAAAACGGCGCCGCGATCGTGTACGAGGGCGGCAAATACAGCGTGCTGTCCGACGCCGCGACGCCGACGCGCTCGGCATTTCTCTTTTACCCGGCGCGGGGAATCAGGTTTCTGAATCTGCGGCAGAACGCAGCCGTCGCTGCGGTCGTTGACGGAGAGATCCGCACCGCGCGCGCAAACGGCTGATGCACATCATAAAGGAGGAAAAAATGAACTTCAACTCCCCCGTTCCCGGCAAAGACGGGAACAGATACGTCCCCTTCGAGGACCGCACCGGCGGCGCCTCCACGGTCTTCTTCACCCGCGATCTGAGCGAGGAGGGGCTGAAAAAGATTTACAAAAAAGTGAGCGACGTTCTCTGCGGCAAGGTGGCCGTCAAGCTGCACACCGGCGAGGCGGAGGGCCCCAACATCATCCCCCGCCCCTGGGTGAAGGAGCTTCTGGCGTCCGAGCTGCCCGACGCGGCGATCATCGAGACCAACACCTACTACGAGGGCAGCCGCTACACCACGGAAGCCCACGGC
>CACYHJ010000296.1 GCA_902774165.1 Oscillospiraceae bacterium | reverse complement strand
GTTTGCGCAGCAAACACATATCGAATGCTCGCTTGCGAGCATATATCGAGTTGACCGCAGGTCAACATATCGAATCGCCGTAAGGCGATATCTCGACAAATATCTGTCGATATGCGCTTCGCGCTCGATATGTCGGCAAAGCCGACTCGATATGCCGCCAAAGGCGGCTCGATATGCGTCGCAGGCGACGCAAGACGGGGCGCAAGCGCCCCGATAAATCAGAATTTACCCGACGATCAATTCATTAATAAGCTCCGCGATCTCCACCGGGTCGTCCACCTGCATGCCCTCGATCATGCGGGCCTCGGCGTAAAGCAGCTTCGAGAGCTTGCCCAGCTTCGCCTCGTCGCCCGCCGCGTCTCTGATCCGGTCGGCGATCGGGTGGGAGGCGTTGATCTCCATCACGAGCTTCGCCTTCACGTCGTTCGCGCCGGGCATCTGCCCGAGCACCTTTTCCATCTCGAGGGAAATGCCGCCCTCGCTGGTGATGCAGACCGGGTGCTTTTTGAGCTTGCCGGTGAAGCGCACGTCGCTGACCGCGTCGCCCAGAGCGTTCTTCATGACCTCGAAGATCTCCTTCGCTTCCTCGTTTTCCTTTTTCAGCTCCTCTTTTTCCTCGTCGGTGGCAAGGTCGAGGTCGTCGGCGCAGACGTTGGCGAAGGGCTTTTCCGCATAGTTCATCAGCATCTTGATGGCAAACTCGTCCACCTGATCGGTGAAGTACAGCAGCTCAAAGCCCTTCTCTTTCACCGCATCCGCCTGGGGCAGCATGTCGATCTTCTCTTTGGTCTCGCCGCAGGCGTAGTAGATGGCCTTCTGCCCTTCTGGCATGCGGTCGACGTACTCCTGCAGGGTAGTCAGCTTGTTCTCGGAGGAAGAGACGAACATCACGAGATCCTGCAGCACGTCCTTGTGGGCGCCGTAATCGTTGTAGATCCCGAATTTGATCTGGGTGCCGAAGGCGTTCCAGAATTTTTCATACTTCTCGCGGTCGTTCTGCAGGAGCTTCGTCAGCTCCGCCTTGATCTTCTTCTCGACGGTGCGGGCGATCAGCTGCAGCTGACGGTCGTGCTGGAGCATCTCGCGGGAAATGTTCAGCGACAGGTCCTCGCTGTCCACAAGGCCCTTGACGAAGCTGAAATAATCCGGCAGCAGGTCGCCGCATTTTTCACTGATCATCACGCCCTTGGAATAGAGCTTGAGCCCCTTTTCATAGTCCTTGGTATAGAAATCGAAGGGCGCGTGGGCGGGAAGATACATCAGCGCGTTGAAGGTGGCGGCGCCCTCGGTCTTGGAATGGATCACCGCCAGCGGCTCCTCGTAATCCATAAAATTATCTTTATAGAAGCCGTTGTATTCCTCGGGCGTGATCTCGCTCTTGTTCTTCTTCCACAGCGGCACCATGCTGTTGAGGGTGCGCGGCTCAGTGACGGTCTCGTAATCGTCGGGGGAATACTTGTAATCCTCGGCGCTCGTGTCCACGCCCTCCTTCAGCCGGGTGGTCTCCATATCCATTATAATAGGATAGCGGATGTAGTCGGAATATTTCTTCACAAGACTCGAAATGCGGTAGGAATCAAGATAGTCGCTGTATTTCTCGTCCTCGGTGTCCTCCTTGATATGCAGGGTCACCACGGTGCCGACGCTCTCCTTCTCACAGGGCTCGACGCCGTAGCCGTCCACGCCGGAGGAAACCCAGCGGTTCGCCCCGTCCGCCCCGTAAGCGCGGCTCTCCACCGTGACCTTGTCCGCCACCATGAAGGCGGAATAGAAGCCCACGCCGAACTGGCCGATCACGTCCACGTCCTCGCCGGTCTCGTTCTCATTTCTGAACTCCAGCGAGCCGCTTTTGGCGATGGTGCCCAGGTTTTTGTCCAGCTCCTCGGCGGTCATGCCGATCCCGTCGTCCTCGATGGTCAGCAGACGGTTCTCTTTGTCCACGGTAATCAGAATTCTGAAATCGTCCCGGCCCTTGCCCACGTTCTCATCGGTCAGGGATCTGAAATAGAGCTTGTCCAGCGCGTCGCTGGCGTTGGAGATCAGCTCCCGCAGGAAAATCTCCTTGTGGGTATAGATCGAATTGATCATCATATCCATCAGTTTTTTGGATTCCGCTTTAAACTGTTTTGTTCTCATAACAACCACCTCAAAAGATTATTTCTGAATGATAACGATATAACTATACCCGCGCCGGGTGAACGATTTGATACAAACCTGTGAATAAATTATAAATTTTAGCACTTTATGCCATTGAGTGCTAAAAAGTTTATAAAAACCGGTTGAAAATTGTCGCGGGATATTGTAGAATATATTTTGCTTTATTGTGGGAAGAATCCCCGCAATCAGAGACAACAATGCCCCCTGAAAGGAATTATATATGGAATCGGATATGAATAACAGAAAAAGAAACGGCGCGGTCCCCCGGGAGCTGCCGGTGGTGCCGCTGCGGGACACGGTGCTGTTCCCGGGGACGAACCTTCAGTTCGAGGTTTACGGCCCCGCCGCCTTCGCCGCGGTCAAAAAGGCCATGGACGGCGACCAGCGGGCGTTTTTTGCCGCACAGAAGGACGCGGCCGTCGAATCGCCCCGTTACGCGGATCTCTATCTCGTGGGCTGCGTCGGCAGGATCCGGCAGGTGCGCCGGGTGACCGACCGGATGGCGCTGAGCGTCTCCGTGGACGGCGGCTACCGGGCGGTCATCGCGAAAAAGCTGCCTGCGGTGGAATGCCTTTCCGCGCAGACCGTGCCGCTGACGGAGCAGAGCTCCCGGGAGCCGAACTACGTGACCGCGCTGATGCGCCAGAGCCGGGATCTGTTCCGCAAATACCTTGCGCTCTCCCATCCGGACGCGAACATCGACCTGCCGCCCTTTGAGGACGCGGGAAGCCTGGCGGACCTGATCGCCAACGAATTCCCGCTGGATCTGGACGAAAAGCAGGAGATTTTAGAGGAACTGGACCCGGTGGAGCGGTTGGAATCGGTGAACGTGATCATCGTGCAGGAGATCGAGCTGCTGGAGCTGGAGACCGAGATCAACGAAAAAGTGCAGGATAAGCTGGACAAGGGTCAGCGGGAATACTACCTGCGGGAACAGATGCACACCATCGCAGAGGAACTGGGCGAGGAGGACGACCCGGGCAGCGAATACGACAAATACCTGCAGCGCATCAACGAGTGCGCGATGCCCGAGGTCTGCAAAAAGAAGCTGACGGAAGAGGCGGAGCGGCTGCGCACCATGGCGCCGTCGAGCCCGGACGCGAACGTCTCGCGCACCTATCTTGACCGCTGCCTTGCCCTGCCCTGGGGAAAATACAGCAAAGACAAGCTGAACATCGACCACGCCCGCAAGGTGCTGGAGCAGGACCATTACGGCATGGCGGACGTGAAAGAACGGGTGATCGAGCTGATCGCCGCCATGTGCGTGGCGCCGGACATCAAGGGGCAGATCCTCTGCCTCGCCGGCCCTCCCGGCGTGGGCAAGACCTCCGTCGTCAAGTCCATCGCAAGGGCGCTGGGCAGAAAATACCAGCGCATCGCCCTGGGCGGCGTGCGGGACGAGGCGGAGATCCGCGGCCACCGGCGCACCTATATCGGCGCGATGCCCGGCCGGATCATCAACGCCGTCATCGACGCGGGCACGGCGAACCCGGTGATCCTGCTGGACGAGATCGACAAAACCGCAAGCGATTTCCGCGGCGACCCGGCGTCGGCGCTGCTGGAGGTGCTGGACAGCGAGCAGAACAACACCTTCACAGACCATTACATCGACATGCCCTTCGACCTGAGCAAGGTGCTGTTCATCACCACCGCCAACGACAAATTCAACATCCCCGCCGCGCTGCACGACCGGATGGAGATCATCGACCTTTACAGCTACACGGCGGAGGAAAAATT
>CACYHJ010000295.1 GCA_902774165.1 Oscillospiraceae bacterium | reverse complement strand
TTGTCCTGGATGGAGATGGCACCGAAGGCGTCCATGGCGGCCTCAGTGAGTGATACGCCCACACCACCCTTTCTCATGGTGAACATGAAGGAGAGGTTGATGCCGTTCCAGGAGAAGGAGTTGCGCCATGAACCGGTCCAGTCCGGGTTCACGTTGCCGGCATACCACTGGGTGTCCGGGGTTCCGTCATTTTCGGCCTTGTAAAGCTTGCCGCCCTTGTCGCGGCTCTTCATGTAGAAATCCTTCAGGTGAACGACAGGCGCTCTGCCGGAATACTTCCGCACGTAGGACGCGGGATCCTCGCCGCCGACGTTGACCCAACAGGTATCAAGCTCGGTGGCAAGCTGTTCGGGCGTCGTGGAGGAATAGATAAGATCGAGACCGTATTCGCCGTCAACCTTGACAAATTCAAAATCATGGTTGTGATAAAGCAACTGGATCCCGGCTGCTTTCATTTTGTCTCCGATGCCGCGGATTGCCTCTATGGTGCCGGCAAAGCCGTCCGTCCCGGGACGCAATTCCTCTGTCAGATACGGCACGGCGATATATTCGCAGCCGATTGTGCTGTAATCCGCAATCACCTTATCGGGATCGTCGATCATATCGGCAAGCGGTACATGGGCGGAAATCGGGACAAGATCAAGCTCCTTCAGGAAATCCCTGACCACAGCGGGATCCTTGTCGAACAGACCGGCAAACTCAACGCCGTCGTATCCCATTTCCTTCACAAGAGAAAGCGTTTTAAAAAAGTCCTCTTCCATCTCATCTCTGACAGAGTAGAGCTGGAGGGCTGTCTTCAGTGGCATAGATGGTGATCCTTTCGAATGATCGTGAAATTTTACTTATTCGCTGACGTCTTCACCGGAAGAGATGTTTAAGAATTTTTTGATAAGATTGATAAAGAACGTGATGGAACGAATCGCGTACGAAATCAAATTCTGAACAGCCTGGCTCATGATTCTACCTCCTTGTAAAAATTTTCATTATAATACTAACACATTCTTTATAAAATATCAAGATATAAAGTGATTTTTACACGCAGTTTACCGATTATTCATCATTTTGTGTTACTTTTTCACGAAGCAGCATATATTTTTCTTTGGTCGCGATGCCGCCGCGGATATGCCGCTGCTCCTTATTGAGATCAAGAACCGAACGCACCTGCCCTGCAAGGACCGGATCGGTTTTTCTCAGCTTCACCGTCACGTCGGTATGTACTGTGGATTTGCTTACCCCAAAGGCTTTTGCCGTGTCTCTGACGGTGGTTTTGTGCCTGACAATGTATTCGCCGAGGGCGCGCGGACGCGAAATATAATCGGCCATCTTTTCATCTCCGAATGTCTTTTTTTTAAACATATGCGCTCCGGCATGAAAAAATGATTCTTTCCTCTGTATAAAAGAGCGAAATGAGTTGAAATTATGATTGAATCGTGCTAATATTAGAATATCAAGTTGTAATGGAATTGATGAATTATGAAAAATCCGTTCTTTAACAATGTATCCCCACGCTGTGATCTCTGTGCAAAGGCGAAGCCGACTGCCGTGCACAATGAATTTCTGTGCCCGCTGAAAGGCGTCGTCGGGGCGTTGGATTATTGCAAGAAGTTTGATTATGACCCTTTGAAGCGCGTCCCGCGGGAACCGGTCGCAGAAAAACAGTTCACGCCGGAAGATTTTATGATCTGATACCCAGATCGGGAGGGAAAACCTCATGAAACAAAGAGTTGTTACCGGGATTTTTATTGCGATATTCCTCCTGGGATATCTGTTCAGCATGTTTACGTTTGTTTTTCCGCTGCTGAACGCCTTGCTTGCGGCGCTTTCCGCTTATGAGATACAAAAAATTTCCGGTGTAAAAAACAAGCCGCTGATGGGATTGAGCATCGCCTCCGCTGCGCTGATTCCGGTTCTGTTCGGCCGACAGAGATACGTCTTTGCGCCCGTTGTTTCCCGGGCGCTGGATTATATCGCGCGGCATCTTCCGGCGTTTGCAGTGCTGCTGGTGCTTTTGTCCCTGATTCTGATGCTTGCGAAATACAGCGTCACAAGATTTGAGCACATGGCGGTGTCTCTTTTCGGCGGCGTGGCGGTCGCTTCCTCTTACGGGTGTACCGTTCTTCTGACAAATCCCGGAAAGTTTTCCGAAGGACTGCCTGTGCAGGTTTTTTTCCTGATGTTCTCCTTCAGCTGCGCGTGGGTGACAGATGTCTTCGCTCTGTTCACCGGCAGAGCGTTCGGCAAACATAAACTCAGCCCGAATATCAGCCCGAAAAAAACCGTTGAGGGGGCGATCGGGGGCATTATCTGTGCAGCGGTCGTCAATGTGATCGTTCTGGTGATATTCAAGGCCATTTACCCGCAGAAGGTTATTGCGCCCTATACGCTCACCGTTCTGATGTCGGTGGTCCTTTCCGCCGCCGGGATGTGCGGAGACCTTTCCGCGTCCGTGATCAAGCGCAATTACGGGGCGAAGGATTTCAGCAACCTTCTTCCGGGGCACGGCGGGATTATGGACCGGTTTGACAGCTGTTTGTTTATCTGGCCGTGCATGTTCGGGATCCTCAATCTGATTCCGGCAATCTGAATAATATGCAGGTGATCTGAATGAAAAAAAGAATCTCGATTCTCGGCTCTACCGGTTCTATCGGCACCCAATCGCTCGACGTGGCGAGAAAACACGGTTACCGGGTCGAAGCGCTGACCGCCGGATCCAACGTGGAACTGATCGAAAAACAGATCCGGGAATTCCGCCCGAAGAAGGCCGCTCTGCTGAATGCCGACGCGGCTGAAGACCTGAAAATCCGGACGGCAGATCTTGACGTCCGCATCCTTTCCGGCGAAGAGGGAATCTGCGAGTGCGCGGAGAATACCGAGGCGGATACGGTAATAAACTCTATCGTGGGACTCGCCGGGCTCCGGCCGACCCTGAGCGTTCTGAACGCGGGAAAGGACCTCGCGCTGGCAAATAAAGAATCTATCGTGGCCGGCGGACGCCTTGTGCTGAACGCGGCGAAGAAAAGCGGAGCGAAAATCCTGCCGGTAGACAGCGAGCATTCCGCGATTTTTCAGTGTCTTGAGGGAAAACCCGGAAACAGAGCTTTGAAAAAGATTATTCTGACAGCCTCCGGCGGTCCGTTTTTCGGCAGAACGCGGGAGGATTTGAAGGACGTGACCGTGGCGCAGGCGCTTGCGCACCCGAACTGGAGCATGGGTGCGAAAATCACCATTGACAGCGCGTCGATGTTTAACAAAGGTCTTGAGCTGATTGAGGCTGTGCGTCTGTTCGGGGTGACGCCGGACCGGGTGGATATTGTCGTTCACCGTGAGAGTATCGTACACTCCCTTGTGGAATATGATGACAATTCCGTCATAGCGCAGCTGGGCGTTCCGGATATGCGCATCCCGATCCAATACGCGCTGACGTATCCGGACCGGTATGAGTCGCCTGTGCCGGAGCTTGATCTTGCAGCCGCGGCAAATCTTACGTTTTTTAAACCGGATTACGATACCTTTGACTGTCTGAATATCTGCCGGGAGGCGGCAGGCAAAGACGGTCTGATGCCCGCGGCGGTCAATTCGGCAAACGAAGAGGCGAATCTTTTGTTCCGGCAGGAGAAAATCACGTTCCTCCAGATTCCGGAGCTGATCCGTGAGGCGGCTTCCCATGCGGTAAATCGGGAAGAGTTTACCGCACAGGACGTCTTCGAGCTTGATGCGCAGATGCGCTCGCTGGTGCGTGCCGGCGTCTGAACAACGATCCGGGGAGAGGTATTTACGAAGGGGGATTTTTCATGGTTCTGGCTGCAATCGGGATCGGCGCGATCTGGGCAAAGGTCTGGCCGATCCTGCTGGCGATCGTATTTTTCGGCCTGATTATATTTATTCATGAATTCGGTCACTTT
>CACYHJ010000294.1 GCA_902774165.1 Oscillospiraceae bacterium | reverse complement strand
CCCCGCAGGGCAATTCACGTGCCGAAGGCACAATTCATGACGGAACGTCAATTCATGCGCCGACAGGCGCAATTCATCCCGGCGCGGCATGATTTGGCTTCGCCGTGAATTGAATTGCGCCTTATGCCCCGCAGGGCAATTCACGTGCCGAAGGCACAATTCATGACGGAACGTCAATTCATGCGCCGACAGGCGCAATTCATCCCGGCGCGGCCGTTACCAATCCGCGGGGTTCTCGATCCGCGCCCCCGCGCGAAGGATATGCCTTGCGTCGTCCGAGCGGACGAAACCGTCCTTGTTTGTGTCCGCCTGAAGGAACGCTTTGCTGCCCTTTTCCAGCTTCTCGATCCCGGCAGCGGAACGCAGCGCGGCGCGTGCGTCGGCGGAGGTGATCTTTCCGTCAAGGTTCACGTCGCCGGGAATCATCTGATCAGCTCCCTCGTCCCCTGTAACGGTGAGCGTCGCAAAAACGTCGCCGCTGCCGTCCCAGGCGTGCAGGACGTATTCCCCGGGCTCCGCGTTGCGAAGGAACGTGTTGGGAAGAATGAAGCCGTCTTCCGTCACGCAGTCGGGCGTCAGGCAGAAAAGCAGGTCGTCGCCCAGCGAGACGAACGCGGGCGTAAACGAATCTTCTCCCTCGATCGCTGACACCTTGAACGCCATGTCGTTCCCGGCAGCTTTGTCCCATTGGAGCTTCCCGGAATCCGCGCCCTCGATCCGGAAGGGTATGAGATTCGCTCCCGTTGCGTTCTTTGCGTAATCGCCGGCCTCCAGATAGATACCGGCGGCAGGATCGGCGTCCGTTACGTCGAAGCTGAACGACGCGCTGCTGCTGCCGGGCACGGGATAAATGCGTTCCAGGACGTTTTCCGGATCATTTTTGTCCTGCGCCGCGACGCGGATGTATTCGATGCAGCGGTCGTCGCTGACGCTGACGTCAAGATACGTTTTTCCGCCGTCTCTGCGAAGGCTGCAGCCGGTGACCGTCGGCGCCGCCGTGTCGACGCAGAACTTCATTTGTATCGTATCGGTCCGCTCGCTGTCCCGATCGTATTTCGCTTCGACCGTCACGGTGTACTCTCCGTCCGGCAGGAGCAGCTGTTCCGCTTTGAAATATTCGTCCGCTTCTTCATCCGTGTAATCCGCGTCCCCGTCATAGGGACGGAAGCCGATATCGTCGATCAGGAGGAACACGTTCGCGTTCATCTTGTCGATCTTCGTGGGTTCGCCGTAGGGAATCACCGTAAGCTCGTCGTCCAGGACCAGCCGCCAGGCGGGATCTGCGTCCGGCAGCAGATCCTCAAGATCCGTTCCTTCCGCGTCGGTCACCCGGATGCTGACGGACTTTGCGGTTCTGAGCGGGAAAAGATCGAGCATCAGCTGATCATACATATCGTCGCCGTTGGGGGAAATGCCGCCGTATTCTTCCGCCTCATACGCCGCGTCCGGATCGAATCCCACGTAGGGAACGCCGTTTTCTTCCGCCTCCTCTTCCGTAAGATCGGAAAGGCTGTAAGCCTCCTGCGCGTAGGGATTGGAGCCGAGCGCAGCGGCGGTGAGGTCGTAATACTGATCTATGGGCTCATAGGACGAATCGCCGTTGCATTCCGCCGTCAGACGGGTATAACCGATCAGCGCGTCCTCGTCCCAGTAAGTGCCGTCAAGCACCGGACCGGCGGACCAGTCGCCGCAGAAGCCGGTGAACGGGATGCTCAGCTCCGGCCTGACGCCGGCGGAGTCGGAGAACCGGACAAATCCGTCAAGGAAAAATCCGTTCTCATAGACGCCGGAAAGCTCTTTCATCAGCTCCGCGTCCGGCGTGATCTTTGCGGAGATCTTTTCCGTTCCGTTTGCGGGGACCGTCAATCTCTCCGGCAGGCCTTCGGCTTTGAAATCAACGGGAATATTGTAAAGATAAATATAATCCTCATCCTCTTCCATGTATTCCGCGAAAAGGATCAGCTCCACCGCGTCGTAAACCGCGGCCTTGTCCGTAAAATTCTCTGCGGCAACATTGAGCGTAAAGCTGTCGCCGATCGTGCCCAGACTGCATTTCGCGCGCCCGGCGTCGCCCTCAAGCGCCACCGGCGTCGAAGCGGCGGCGTCGAGCTGCAGCAGGCCCGCCCCTTGATAACGCGGGGAGTAGGGGAGGGACGCGTCGTCCGGTTCGCCGGTTTCCTCGTTCGGTTCAAGAAGCATCTGCGCGGTCGACATCGCGCGCCGGTTGATCTCCACGATCTGCTGCGCCGGCGTCTTGTCGGCGAACCCGGGTTCGTTTGCGAGCAGATACTGCTTCAGCAGGACGGATGCGCCGGTCATATGGGGCGCCGCCATGGAGGTGCCGCTGTAATACGTATAGCCGCCCCGGTCCTCTTCCACGGGAACGCTGGACCAGATCATCTCGCCGGGGGCGGCAATGTCCGGCTCAAGCGTCAGATCCGAACCGACGCCCCAGCCGCTGAACGAGGTCATGTCATTGAAGTCGGAGGTGATTTCTTCCACGGCGGACTCGGCCCTGATCGTTCCGTCCGTAGAGAGAAATTCTGCGCTGTCGCTCTCCGCGATCACCGTGGGAAGCCCTTCGATCAGGCTCTCGTCGGCGATCTGAATGCCGTAAAGGTCGTCCTCGGGGTTCAGAAGAAAGACGACCGCGACGGCGCCGGATTCACTTGCGAGCGCGATACGTTCGCCGAAGGTCAGATCTTCCCGGCAGAAAACCGCGATCTTGCCCTCAAGGTCCTTCTGCTCCCCGTTTGAGGTCCCGCAGTATACGTAATCTGTCCAATCCTCAAAGACAAACGGCGCAGACGGGTTCTGATCCACCGTATAGACGATATCGTCGTCCGGCGTTGTGAGCACGCATTCTTCGCTGTAAAACAGCGTGTTCCGGACGCTGCCCACGCTCATGCAGGTTTCGGTGCTGTGCGGGTCGCCGCAGGAGCCGTAGTCAAAGAAGTCCGAAGACAGCCAGTTGCGTTCGGAGTTGCCGACCGCGACAAACAGAGAAGTCCCGGCGTCCGCCGCCGCGGCAAAGACCTCGTCATACAGATCGCTTTCCGCGTAATCGACGCCCCAGCTCATGTTGAGCGCGTCCGCGCCCAGCTTGATCGCGTCGTCGATCGCGGCAAGCGTCGCGGCGGTGGAGAGCGTCGCCGTGGCAAGGCAGAGAAGCTGCGCTTCCGGCGCGACGCCGTCCATGGGATTGCCGTTGAAATCCCTGCCGTTTTTTCCCGCCGCGATGCCCGCCACGTGGCTGCCGTGGATCACCTCTGCGTCCCCGGAGTAGGGGTCGGCGGTATTGTTGTCGTAGTCCCACACGAAGGGAACCTTTGTGTTTTTCCATGCGCGCGCGGCGGAAACGGCGGCGTTGAGCTCCGCCTTGTCTATCACGTCCTGCACGTCCCCGGCGCTTTTATAACGGAGCAGCGACGCGTCGTCCGGCTCCGTGGTCAGGTATTCGCTGCCCAGATCGAACTCGGTGTCGACGATCGCGACGAGCATCCCCTCGCCGCGGTATCCTTTTTCGTGCAGCAGATCGACCTGCGTCATGACCGAGCTGTTCTCAACGCCGGTCTTCGGCAGAGCGGCGGCAGGCGCGTCCTCCGTTCGTTCGTGATTTCTCGAAACGTAAACGTTCCTCACGCCCTCCAGCGCGCGGATCTTTTCGATCTGCGAGGTTTTGGCGGTAAGGGAAAACCCGTTCAGGGCCTCGGTATAGCGGAAGCCGACGGTCGCCTTCGGTGCGACGGTTCTGATGCGCCGCTGAACCGTCGTCTGCGCGGCGCGGACCGCCCGCAGCCTGTAATTGTCGGCCGACGCGGCCTGCGCGGCGCGCCTCGCCCCTTTCCTGACCGCGCCGACGGGGTCCAGCGTGACGATCAGCGTGACAGTCTGAACGTCCGCCGCAACTGCCGATACTGCCGTCGCGGCA
>CACYHJ010000293.1 GCA_902774165.1 Oscillospiraceae bacterium | reverse complement strand
GGCGGAGCTGGACGCGGCGGAGGGCCGCCCGGCGTTTGTCTTCTGCCACCAGAGCCTGAACGGGCGGCACGGCCTGCCCCGGACCTGGGACCGGAACGAGACCGCCACTGACCCCATGGAGGGCGGGATCGGCGAGGAATCCGACGCGGTGGCCCAGATTCTGAAACAGCATAAAAACGTCTTCTATTTCAGCGGGCACTCCCATATGGGCCTTTGCGGCGAGGAGAGGGAAAGAGCCGAGGGGTATTCGAGCTTTGAGACCGAGGACGGCGTGCAGCTCGTCAACCTGCCCTCGCTTGCCTGCGGCAACCACCACGGCGACGACCGCTCAATGGGAATCGGCGTGATCATCGAGGCCTATGAGGACCGGGTACTGATCCGGCCCCGCAATTTTTCAAGCGGCACGATGAACCGCAGGGTTATGATCCGGGACGGCAGGCCCTGGCTGGAGGTTCCCGTGCGCTGACTGCGAGAAAAAAACTTATTCCATTTATATTTATAAAGGAGAGATCTGACCATGGCAAAATATTGTCCCGACTGCGGAAGCGAAAACAAAGACGGCACGAAATTCTGTGAGAACTGCGGCAAGGCCCTGCCGCCGGACGCCGCGCAGGCCGGGCCCCGGACGGAGCCGCAGCCCGAAGACGCCGGCGCGGCGTCCCCTGTTTCCACCGGTTTTTCCGAGCGGCTCAACGACCCGGAAATCCTTGCCGCGGCAAAGAAAAACAGAAAGGCCGCGAGGATCTTCGCGATGATCCTGGTCCCGCTGCCCCTGATCGCCGCGGTCATTTACGGAATCGTAAGCGAAAAGACGGATCTGAAGCAGGCGCTGATCGGCGGCGCCTTCGTCTCTGTCGTCTTTCTCGTTTTCGCCGTAATCAGCTTTGTCAAAACCAGAACGGCGAAGCGGTACGACGCCGTGGTGATCGAGAAAAAATCAAGGCAGCGCTCCGACAACAACGAAAACAACACGTCGTATTACACCGAATACGTCACGATCGTAAGGACCGACGAGGGAAAGAAAAAAAAGATCGTCGAGCGGGACAGCGGCGGGATGACCGCTTACGATTATCTGAATATCGGAGACCGGTTCCGCTATCACCCGCAGTTCAATTTCCCCTACGAGCTGTACGACAAAACGAAGGCGCCGTATCTCGTCTGCGTGAGCTGCGGCAAGCGCAACGCCGTGGAAAACGACCGGTGCAGCAAATGCAACATCCCCCTTCTGAAATGACGGGCGCCGAGAATATAAGAAACAACCGAAATCTTTCAGCTTTCATATGACGCAACGGAAAGGATGAGAATCTATGGCAATCACACCGAACAGCACCCTGCGGGACGTGATGAAAACCCCGGTGGGCAGCGATCTTGTGGCAATGGTGGGCTATCACGCGGGCATCCCGGACGCGGTGCTGCACAATCCCCTTGTAGGAAAGATCAAATTGAAGAACGTATCGAAGCTGCTGGGCGACAAGCTGCCCATGGAGACGGTGGAGCACCTGTGCCGCCTGCTGGACTACACCCCCGAAAAGGTGGTCACGAAGGACGAGGTCGACCCGCGCTGGTGGAAGGAATCCGTCATTTATCAGATCTATCCCCGCTCTTTTATGGATTCGAACGGCGACGGCGTCGGCGACCTGCAGGGCATTATCTCGAAGCTGGATTACCTCAAGGATCTGGGCGTGGACGTGCTGTGGCTCAGCCCGATCTACGACTCCCCCAACGACGATATGGGTTACGATATCCGCGACTATCGCAAAATCATGACCGAATTCGGCACCATGGAGGACTTCGACGAGATGCTGGAGGGCATCCACGCCCGGGGAATGAAGCTGGTGATGGACCTTGTGGTCAACCACACCTCCGACGAGCACGAATGGTTCCAAAATGCACTGGCGGGCGACGAAAAATATAAGAATTACTACATATTCCGCAAGGGCAGAGGCGAGGGGATCCCGCCCAATAACTGGACCTCGCTGTTTTCCGGCCCCGCGTGGAATTATTACCCGGAGCTGGACGAATGGGCGCTGCATCTGTTCTCGAAAAAGCAGATGGACCTCAACTGGGACAACCCGGAGGTGCGCGCGGACGTGGCGGATATGGTGTCGTGGTGGCTGGAAAAGGGCGTGGACGGCTTCCGCATGGACGTGATCAACATGATCTCCAAGACGAAGGACCTGCCCGACGGCAACCCGCTGGTGGGCGAGTTCATCGGCTACGGCGGCGAGCATTATTTCTGGGGCCCGCACCTGCAGGAATACCTTCATGAGCTGAATGAAAATTCCTTCGCGAAGTTTCCGGAATCCTTCTGCGTGGGCGAGACCGGCGGCATCGGCGTGGAGATGGCGAAATATCTGGTGGACGACTCCCGCGGGGAGATCCGCGAGACCTTCCTGTTCGACCAGCTGGAAGCGCCGGGGAAACAGCGCTGGGACGACTACCGCTATGACCTGAAATATCTCAAAAAGATGTTCACGAAATACCAGCAGGCGCTGCACGGCTCCTCCTGGCCCACGCTGGTGATCGAGAACCACGACAACCCCCGCATGGTCTCCAAGGTCAACCCCGACCCGGCGTTCCGCAAGCCGGTATCGAAGCTGATCGGCGCGATGCTGCTCACCGGCAGAGGCACGCCTTACATCTTCCAGGGCGAGGAGCTGGGGATGATGAACTGCGATTTCAACGACATGAGCGAGATCCGCGACGTGGAATCCATCAATAAATACGCGGAGCTTACCGCAAAGGGCGTATCGCCGGAGAAGGCGTGGAAAACCATCCTCGCCGGCAGCCGGGACAACGCCAGAACGCCGGTCTGCTGGGACGACAGCGAAAACGCGGGCTTCACCTCGGGAACGCCCTGGATCCGCGTGAACGGCGATTACCGGGAGTGCAACGCCGCCGCCCAGCGCAGGGACGGCACCAGCCCCTTCCACTATTACAAAACGCTGATCGCCCTGCGCAAAAAATACAAAGAGGCGCTGGTCTACGGCGATTTCGAGCCGCTGAACACCGACGACAGGACCTTCTGCCTGTACCGGACCGGCGGCGGAAGAAAATTCTACATCGAAATGAACCTGACGGAAAAAACCGTCCGTCGGCCCATGCCTGCAGAAGGGAAATGCGTGCTGTCCAGCTGCGCCGCGCCGGCGGAGGTCCTGCGGCCCTATGAGGTCAACATTTACAAAATCGGCTGAACAACGCCGAAACGGCCCTGCTTCTGTTGAAACAGGGCAAAAATCAGACAGGCGGTAAAGAGAATGAACGTTTACGATTTTGACAACACGATTTATGACGGCGAGAGCACGCTGGATCTGTTTTTCTTCTATCTGCGGCGGCAGCCGCGGCTGCTGCGGAACCTGCCCACGGTGCTGAGCGCCTTTGCCCGCTACAAACGGGGCGAGGTGACGCTGGAGGAGATGACGGACCGGTATCTGCCGATGGTGGAAAAGGAAATTCTGAACGTCTGCGACTTTGAAAACGACCCGGCGGTATTCTGGGACGCGCACATGGATAAGATCAAACCGCTGTACCGGAAGCTGCAGCGGGAGGACGACCTGATCATCACCGCGTCGCCGGATTTCACCATTGAGGAGATCTGCAGGCGGCTGGGCATCCGCCGGTATCTGACGAGCGTGATCGACCGGGAGACCGGGAAGATCGAACGCATCAACGCGCGGAAGAACAAGACCCGGTTTTTCTTCGAGCAGTACGGCGGCGAGACCATCGACAATTTCTACACCGACTCCGTCGAAAACGACCTGCCGCTGATCGAGGCGGCAAGGCACGCCTTCGTCGTCAAAGGAGAAAAGATCATACAGATCAAATAAGACGCAAGAAAAAAACAGCCGGCGAGCGGCGCCTTCCGTAAGGAAGTGCGCCGCAGCTAAATTCGCCTTACGGCGAGCTAAATTGACCTGCGGCCAGCTAAATTCCCTTCGGGAGCTAAAT
>CACYHJ010000292.1 GCA_902774165.1 Oscillospiraceae bacterium | reverse complement strand
ATGGGCATGATGGGGAACACCTGATCGATGGCCCATGAGTCGCTGAGGCTCTGGAAGAGTGAGAAGTTGCAGAAATACTTATCGGCGAGGAGCTTGTCGATGTTCATGAGCTCTTCGGGAATGTGCTTCAGGTTCTTTGCCAGGGCGTTGATCTCGTGGCACACACTCCAGTACATCGCCTCGATCTCGGCGCGTGTCTTCAGGTCGACGATGCCATGAGAGAACAAATCGAGCACCTCCTCGCGAATCTGCTCGGCGTCGTGCCAGTCCTCGAGCACGTTGCGTGCCGAGAGGTTGTCCCAGATGTCGTAGAGGTCTTTCACCAGCTGGTGGGAGTTCTCGTCGGGCTCGAATTCCTCGGGCATCTCGGGCAGCGACGCCGTTTCCAGCACATCGATGACGAGCACCGAGTGATGAGCGGCCAACGAGCGTCCGCTCTCGGTGATGATGTTCGGGTGGGGCAAGTCGTTTTTGTTGGCCGCCTCTACGAAGGTGTAGATGCAGTCGTTGACGTATTCCTGTATGCTGTAGTTCACCGAGCTCTCACTCGAGGGCGATCGTGTGCCGTCGTTCAGCGTCACGGTAACGCTTTTGCACCCGCGCAGAATGTGATAATTCGTCAGCACATATCCCGAGGAGGAGATAATAAAGCCCGAACCGCTCTTGTTCTGGCCCAGCAGCCCGTTGTCGTACCGGTATGCCGCCGTTACGCCGACGACGGAAGCGGAATTCGCAGAGTAAACATCCTTAGCGGAAAGCTGCGGCGCTGTGGTCGCCTGCGTATTCGCCAGGGAGGAGGGCGGCGTGATGGGCGTCTGCTGCGGCGCGGTGGTGAACGGAAAATCGGAAAGCTCGGGAAGCGCCGGGAGCGACGGGACGGAAAACGCCGACGTCGTTTCGGTGACGGGCACGGTCGTGACGGCGGGCGCCGTGGCAGCCTGCGTTGTGGACTGCGGCTCGGCGGCAGGCTCGGTCGTCTCGGCGGGCAGGGTGGTCAGCCCCAGCTCCGCCGGCCGCGGCTTCGTCGACGTGTTCAGATCCTCTGTCGTGGAGGCAAGGTCGGTGATGATTCTTCTTCCGATCACGGCGGCCGCGGTGAAATAACCGCCCACGCATCCGCCCAGCAGCAGACAGACGCAGACGACTGCGGCGATGATCTGTTTCTTCTTGCGGGAATTCTTGTTCTTGAACGCTTTGCTGGACGCAAGCTCTCCGACCGATGCGCCGGAGGTCCCGGACGCGTCGGCGTCGGAAAGCGATTTATATTTTTTGCTGAAATCCTTTCCGTCGTTTTTTTTCGCGGCGTGCGTGTCAGGCGCGTCCTTCTTTTCGTCGGTCAGGATTTCAACGGTATGTTTTCCGGCGCTGCCGCCGAAAATATCCGTCTTGTTATCCATATGCTCACCCAAAGTGAAGTATTATTACTAAGCCAATTGTAACACATGGTTTGAAGCAATATTTATATCAACTGTAAACACATTTTTAACTTTGACAAATATTTGCAAAAATCATACCAAATCTGAAACGAAGGACATAAAACGGTCGGAAATTCAGAGGAACGAAAATGGCACAAAAAGCCGGAGCCGGCGTATGATGCAGCGAGGACGCGCGGAAGGCGCGCCGGAAAATGAACGGAGGTGCGGTATGCGCTGCGGAAGAAAAGCAACCGGATTCAAAGCGGTCGCCTTCGGCGCGGGCCTCGTGCTTGCGCTTTGTCTGCCGGCGAAAGCGCTCATCGTCGTGCTTGCGCTGATGCTGATCGTCTGCGGCATTGTGCTGGCGTTCCGGTGAGGAGGGTTCTTTATGAAGGTCGTCGTTGTTTCAAGCCCGAAGCTGCTGAGCGTGATATTCAGGCTGATTTTCGGGATGAAGAAAGAAAAATACTGACCGTCCGGATTTTTCCGGACGGTCGGTATGCGGGAAATCATCGTCGCGGGGCGCGGGGGAATGCTTCGGCATTCTCCCGTTTCTCCGTTTTTCGGGGCTTACGGGTAGATCCCGATCTCAATATACCCGTCGTTGACATAATAGACGAACGTCACGTATTTTCCGTTCTTCGCATAGGAAAGGCCGCCGCCGTCCACGCTTCCGGCGGGCTGGAAGCCCGCTTTTTTCAGCTGCTGATCGAATTTCTCGAACAGCGTATCGTCGGAATACCCTGCGCTTTTCAGCGTATTGTAGTTGTATCCGAAGACAAACGCGCGGGTTGCACCGGTCATTGCGACGGCATAATCCGCATCGATGCCGGTGAACGCGCCGTAATCCGGTACGTCGCGGATCTCTTTCGTCCCGGCGTATTTCGAGGTGCCGGAGGACCCCGCCGTGACGCGGATGGTCGCTTTGACCGAGGGAGCCTCCTTGAGGAAGACGGTGACGTCCGCGCCGGAGGTGGCTTTATTGACATAAATGATGACGTAGTCCGTCAGTTCGTCGTTCTGATCCTCCAGCCAGAAAGCGTCCACCGCGGAAGAGGAGGATTTGATGCTGATCGTTGTTACTTCGATCTCATCGGGGATGGATGCGTCGATCTTGACGATCGCCGTGCCGCCCTTGCGCATGGAGAGGGATTTGACTTCCGGGGTGAGTGTGCACTGCGCGGCAAGCGTTTTGCCTTCCGTCTTCCCGCAGACGCGGCAGGTCTTCGGCGCGGTCAGCGTCGCGGGCGCAAAATCGTGGGGCGTGGTGGGGATGCTCTCCCGTGCCTCGCGTCCGCAGAGCGAGCAGGTCAGCAATTTTTCGCCCGGCTGGGAGCAGGTGGGCTCCCGGAGGATCTCTTCGTTGAACTGATGCACATGATATCCTTCCCTGAAAGTTAACAGGGACTCGAGCTTTGTCGCCATGCGCAGCGCGATGCGCGCGTCGCCGGCTTTGATCGAATTGTCGCCGTTGACGTCGGCGAGCCCGAAGTAATCCGGGTCGATCGTCTCAAGCCGCGACGCATGGCGCAGGATCGTTCTCGCGTCGGAGGCGGTGACCTTGCCGTTGCCGTCCACGTCGCCGAGGTACATATCGAGCAGGATCGGGCCGTCGGACTCCGACTCCGCGTCCGCATGGGCGGTGACGCAGGGCAGCAGGAACAGCGCCGTGAACAAAACGGTGAAGGCAAGAATATAAGACAGTTTCTTCATCATGATTCATCCTTTCTGGCTGGTTTTCTGTTTCTATTATACAACAGCGCGGCCGCGGAAACAAGTGTCGGTCTTGCCGAAAATAATTGAATATATTCGGTAATAGTGATATAATGAAAAACAAAAAGGGGTGAGCGGGATGGAGCTTTCGGCGTTTGACAAAAAATATGCGCGGATCACCGTGAGCGACGGGATCTATGAAGGATACTGCGAATGGCAGTCCGCGGAGTACTGCGAGCACGAGTACGGCGTCGCCGAGGGCGGGCTGCAGATCGACGACTGGCTGTTTTATGAAACCCAGATCCTTCACGCCGAGCAGATCCCGGAAAAAGACGAATACGTCTGGGCGGGCAGACGGGAGCACCTGATGCGGCTGGATCCGGAGCCCTTCCGGCGGATGGAAGCCGGGCGGAAGACGGTCGAGCTGCGGTTGTATGATGAAAAGAGGCAAAAACTGAACGTGGGCGACGTCATCCGGTTTGAAAACACCGGCGACGAAACCGAAGCCCTGCGGGCACTGGTGAAGGCCCTGCACCGGTTCCCCTCCTTTGCGGAGCTGTACCGCGCCCTGCCGCTGACCGAATGCGGCTACGCCGCCGAGGAGCTCCGCGACGCGTCCCCCCGGGACATGGAGCGGTATTACCCGCCGGAAAAGCAGGAGCAATACGGCGTCGTGGGAATTGAGGTGGAAGTGATATAAATTCTGATTTAACGGCGGAGCCGTTAAAATTCAGAATTTAAGTCCCGAGTACCGAGGCCCGAGTCTCGAGGCGTTGAAATCCGGGCAGGATTACGGTAAAAAAGCCTCGGTTTATCTCAGTTTTCACCAAGTCGCACAGACTTTAAGTTTGTACCTTGGGCCTCGGGTCTCGAGACTCGAGACTGTAAATTCTGATTTAGCTCCGCTAAATCAGAATTTAACTACCAAAATACAATTATATTCCTTCCTGATCAGCTTTGCGGTGGGGCGGAACAGGTCGGCGGGGTTGCTTCGCAGGACGAAGCGGCCCCCTTCTTTTGTATAGGTGACGCTCGAACCGCCGCCGTCCAGATTCACCGCACGGTCCGCGCCCAGCGCGATCATCATTTTCGCCAGATCCACGAGGGTCGCGCCGTTGGAATAGTCGGGGATCCTGCCGTCGACCTCCAGCAGGAGGATCTTCCCGTCCTTCGTCACGCCCGCGGCGGTGCGCGGGTGCCGGACGTAAGCGAAGGGCTCCAGCGGCGACCAGTCGTTGATCCGCCCGTCCTTCACGATCAGCTGCAGCCCCGAGACCGCGTGTTCGAGCTCCCTAAGGAGCGCGGGGGTTTCGGCGAGGGAAGCGATCACCGGCGTTCCGTCTTTCTTTGCGCCGAGAAAATACCGCTTCGAGTCCTCGTTGGCGATGACGCGCCCGTTTTTCACGCACAGGCCCGCCGGGTGAGCGTCGCCGAACATATCGAAGAAATCCCCGTTCATCGCCGCAACGACGTTCACGCCGTTCTTCACCGCGGCGTCGATCATTTGCGGTACCTTCGCCCGCACGCCGACGCCCATATATCCGTCCTCCGGCGTACCGGTGTAGATCGTCGCCTTCTCCGTGTCGACGCTCAGACTGAAGACGTGCACCGGCGCGCCTTCTTTGTTTTTGCAGAAATAATGGGTGTATTCCACGCCGTCGGCGACCGTCTCCCGCTCCTCGCGCTCGGGGCGGGTGCCGGAATCATATTCCCGCAGCAGCGTTTCTTTGTCGGCGTAGACGGGCTCAAACGCAAAGGATTGTTTTCGCACGTTTTTGCTGTGATTGCGCAGAGTATAACAAAACGTGAGCGTTTTACCCGCCGGAAGAGCGCTTTCGATATAAAACACGTGCGTCAGGCGGTCGTAGGGCTCGTCGTCGTTGAAAAAGTCCGCGTATTCCCGCCCGCTGCAGCGCAGCGAGGCGTTGAACACGGGGCTCTTTGTGGATACGACGGCTTTGAGCCTGCCGTCGTCCATCAGAAGATAGTTGGCTTCCTTTACCGGTTTGTAAATCGTCACGGTACCACGTCCTTTTCTTTTGCTTCTGCGTCTGCGGAACGGCTGCCTGAAACGCGTCCGCATTCGTTTTTCCGACATTATTATACGCCGTTTCCGCGTTTCCCGCAAGATGGAATATGCGCGATTCCGGTTCCCGGGCGCCGTCGACCCGCCGCCGGGCGGTTTTTTTTCCGTAAAAGCTTGAAACCTTTGGGGAAACGTAGTATAATATATATAAAATTAATTCGGAGAGGACAGATAATGATGGCGGCTTTGACGAAGCTTACCGCATTTTTTATGACCGTGATCGCGTTTTTCTGCTCGATCTTCGGCATCCCGTATTACCCGACCGGCCCGGAGGTCGACCTGGAGGGCTATGAGCTCGTGTTTGAGGATGAGTTCGAGGGCGACAGCCTGAACCGCGACGTATGGCATGACCGCGCCCTCGGCGCGCGCCGCAACGGCTTCAATTCCGCGGAGCAGGTCGCGGTCAGGGACGGAAACCTGATCCTCACCGCGCAGTACCGCGAGGACGGCGAATACGGCGCTGGCTGGTATTCGGGCATGATCGCCCTGAATCAGTGGTACCGCAGAGGGTATTTTGAGATCCGCTGCAAGTGCAACGACGGCGGCGGCTTCTGGAGCGCGTTCTGGCTGCAGGCGCAGCATCCCTACGATCACGAGCTGTCCGCGGGCGGTCCCGGCGGATGCGAGATCGACATCTTCGAGGCGATGAGCGCCGGGGAACGCATGAAAGCAAAGAGAGATTCCGTCAGCGTCAATCTCCACTGCAACGGCGGCGACGACGACCCGGAGAATCTCGATTCCCTGCACGTCGGCAGCTTCCGCGGCAAGGATATTTACACCGAGTACAACACCTACGGCTGCATGTGGACCGAGGACGAGTATATCTTCTTTATCAACGGCAAGGAGTGCGCGCGCAGCTCGCACGCAAAGGGCGTCTCTCAGGTGCCCGAAGAGGTCATCGTGTCGCTTGAGATCCCCGGCGAAATCAATCACGAGAAGGATTTTACAACGCAGTTTGTGGTGGATTACGTGAAGATCTGGCAGCTCGCCTGAGACAAGTGAAAGAGGACGGATGAAAACCGGCGGTTCCCGCATTCCGGAACCGCCCCTTTTGTATATGCCGCCGCGGAGAAAACAAAAAAAGAAAATCCCCGAAAGCATTGACATTCTTTGTTTTCGGGCGTATAATGTCGAATGATTTATGGATTTCCCCGAGGGGGCAAAGATTATGTCTGAACTGAATTCCGCATCCCGTTCCCCGGTGACCGCCGTGATTGTCGGCTGCGGTCACCGCGCGGTGATTTACGCGGATTACGCGCTGGCGCACCCGGATGAGCTGAAAATCGTCGGCGTGGCGGATCCCAACCGCGAACGCTGCCTGATGGCGGCAAAACGCTACGGCTTCCCCGAGGAAAACTGCTTTTCGACCGCCGAAGAGCTGGCGGCGCAGCCCCGGCTTGCGGACGCGGTGATCAACGGCACCATGGACCACCAGCATGTTGAGACCTCTCTGCCGTTCCTTGAGAAGGGGTATCATATCCTGCTGGAAAAGCCCTTTGCGGTGAATCCGGAAGAAATGCACCGTCTTGTGTCGGCGGCCAGGGCGCACGGCAGCAAGGTGATGATCTGCCACGTGCTGCGCTACGCCCCCTTCTACGCCGAGATAAAGAGGAGGATCCTCGCGGGCGAAGTGGGGCGGATCATGGACATCCAGACGGCGGAGCATGTGAGCTATCACCACTTTTCCGCCTGCTACGTCAGGGGCAAGTGGGCGAAAAAGGCGGAGTGCGGCGCTTCCAGTCTGCTGGCGAAGTGCTGTCACGACATCGACCTCCTCACCTGGTTCAAACCGGACCTTACCATAGGCAAGCAACTTAACGGCTATGGTGACGGTACGGATGACGTTGAGGGAGGCGGAACGTACGTGGACAGCAACACGTCCCCGAACAAC